>WGFS01000033.1 GCA_015492115.1 Aquificaceae bacterium | reverse complement strand
GGTAGAGGGTCTCGTGGTAAACGAATACGCCAACTTCAGGCACATGAAGTACGTTATAGAGGAGTTCCTGAGAGAGTTCTTCCAGACGGACCTCCCCGTGAGGTTCAGAACCTCCTACTTCCCCTTCACCGAGCCCTCCGCTGAGGTGGATATAGGATGCGTGATATGCTCTCAGGAAGGTTGCAGGGTATGTAAGGAGACGGGATGGCTTGAGGTGATGGGCTGTGGGATGGTTCACCCGAACGTCCTGGAGGCATGCGGTATAGACACCGACCTCTACCAGGGCTTCGCCTTCGGGATGGGTGTGGAACGGCTCGCGATGCTCCTCTTCGGGATAGACAACATAAAGCTCTTTTACGAGAACGACATAAGGTTCATCAGGCAGTTCTGACGAAGACCGCCACCTGCACCACTCCGAAGAACCTGCGGTTTGAGTACTCAAGACAGAAACCCTTTCCCTCAAATATGCTCCTCACTTCTTCAAGGCTGTAGCTCTCTTCAACCGAGTGTATGAAGAAGTCCCACTTCTCTTTTCCGAACAGAAGGGACCCTACGGGCTTCAGGATAGTCCTCATGAGAAAGAGCAAAACCGGAGTCCCCCTGAACCTTCCTATGTCTATTATCCCGACCTTCCCGCCCTCTTCAAGAACCCTCTTCGCTTCCTCTATAAACCTTTCCTTATCCTGCAGATGCCTGAATACGAGGGAGAGGGATACGTTCTTGAAACTTTTATCCTTGAAAGGGAGCTCCTCCCCCAGAGCCTGGAGGAAGAAGCAGTCCGGACATTTCCCCTTCGCAACCCTGAGCATGCCGAAGGCAGGGTCAATACCCACCCTCAGACCTTCGTATCTGTCTCCGAGCTTCTTGAGAACTTCCCCCGTTCCTGTTCCGACGTCAAGCCAGTTCCCGTAGGGGTTCATCCTGGATATGAGCTCCCTCTGCCAGGAGTGAACCTGTCCCGCTGTTGCGGTTGAGAGGAACCTGTCGTAGAGCCTGCTTATCTGGGAGAATATGTCTGCGACGTTCTCGTATCCCACGGGGATAGATTTTACTTTAAATTAGAGCTTATGGAACTGGAGAGGCTCAGGCTTGTTTTCTACGCCCTATCGGACAGGGTGAGGCTGAAGATACTCAGGCTACTCTTGGAGCATGGGGAGCTCTGCGTGTGCCAGCTTCAGCAGGTCTTCGGTATATCCCAGCCGAACCTCTCCTTTCACCTCAGGGTTCTTAGGGATGCGGAGCTTGTGAGAACGAGGAAGGAGGGGAAGTGGGTCCACTACTCTCTCAACTACGATAACCCTGTGCTCAGGGTTAACCTCCCCCTCATTGAGGGGAAGGATGTCTTTCAGGAAAGCACGGGGACCCTGAGCTGTGATGTGGAAAACAAAATTACATAAAAATTTTTTTATGTGTTAGAATATTCCCATGAGAAAAATTCAGGTCGTAAGCGCTTCCAACTGCAGGAACTGTGAGCTCCTCTACGAGGTGGTGAGCACCATAGTCAGGAAAAAGAACCTGGACGCAAAGGTTGAGAAGGTTCTTGATGTTAAGGAGGTGATCAAGTATGGCGTTATGACCACACCCCTCCTCGTCGTTGACGGAGAGCTAAAGCACGCAGGAACCCCCATACCCTCGCCCCAGGAACTGGAAGAGCTAATAGGGGTCTGAGGTGTTCAAGCTTTACGAGCTTCTCGCTGACTATCTCGTTTACGGACTTTTAGGTCTGGAGAAAGGGAGCCACCCGGCGTCAGCACTCCACTTCTTTGTTTACGACACTCTCAAGATATTCACGCTCCTCGTTCTCGTAATATTCTTCATATCCTTTCTGAGGAGCTACTTTCCCCTTGAGAAGACGAGGAGGGTTCTCTCAAAACACAGGGCTATCTCCCTGCCCCTCGCCGGCTTTCTGGGGGTTCTAACCCCCTTCTGTTCCTGCTCTGCGGTTCCCATGTTCATAGGCTTCGTTGAGGCCGGCATACCACTCGGTGCTGCTTTTACCTTCCTGGTCGCCTCTCCTATGGTGAACGAGATAGCTATAGGGTTACTTCTCTCAATCTTAGGGCTCAGGGTAACTCTTCTTTACATAGCCTTCGGTATGCTGGTGGCGATCGTAGCGGGGTTTTTAATAGAAAGGTTTAACCCTAGGGAGCTCATAGAGAGCTACGTCTTTGAGCTCAAGCTCGGAGAGACCAGGGAGAAGGAACTATCTCTGGAAGAGAGGGTTGATTTCAGCCTCTCAAACGTCAGGGAGATCCTCGGGAAGGTGTGGATGTACATAGTGGTCGCCATAGGTATAGGAGCCTTCCTGCACGGCTACGTTCCCCAGAACCTGGTGGAGAGCGTTTCAAGGGAAGCGGGTATATTCGGGGTGCCCCTCGTGGTTCTCCTCGGGATACCTCTTTACTCAAACGCCGCAGGCGTTCTTCCGGTAATACAGCCCCTGATTGAGAAGGGCATTCCCGTCGGAACTGCGCTCGCGCTGATGATGTCCGTAACAGCCCTCTCCTTCCCGGAGTTCGTTATCCTGAAGCAAATCATGAAGGTCAGGCTCATAGCTATATTTGCAGGCATCGTCGGTATCTCCATAATCGCGGTCGGCTACCTCTTCAACCTGATTTATTGAAAGACCATTCACTAAAAACTATCTTTTGAGTTATGCACGAGTTCTCTGTCGTTCAGAGCCTCCTAGGTCTTATGGAAAAGTACGCTGAGGAAAGCGGAGCCCGCTCGGTTACCAGCGTTGTCGTTCAGATCGGTGTCCTTTCGGGTATAGAGCCACATCTGCTGGAGCTCGCTTTTAACACCTTCAAAGAGGGGACTATCGCCCAAAATGCGGAGCTCGTTATGGAGATAGAACCTCTGAGGTTAATTTGTCAGGACTGCGGCGGGGAGTTCGTGAAG
>WGFS01000032.1 GCA_015492115.1 Aquificaceae bacterium | reverse complement strand
CTCTTGAGGAGCTCCTTGGTTTCGAGCCTCAGCCTGCAGCACATACTCCTAACGTCCTCGGGCTTCATGTCAGAGTTGATGAAGTTGGCGAAGTAGGGAATTCCGTACTTGGCGGTCATCTCCCACAGACCTTTAAGGCTCGGGCTGTCCCAGTCGAAGTCGGGCGTGATGTTGTAGGTTGGGATGGGGAAGGTGAAAACCCTGCCTCTCGCGTCCCCCTCGCTCATGACCTCAAAGAAAGCCTGGTTTATCATGTCCACCTCTTCCTGGAACTCCCCGTAGGTCTCGTTCTTCACCTCTCCCCCAACTATGACCGCCTGGTCTGCGAGGAAGGAGGGGACCTTTAGGTCGAAGGTGAGGTTCGTGAAGGGGGTCTGGAAGCCCGTCCTCGTGGGGATGTTGAGGTTGTAAACGAACTCCTGGATCGCCTGTTTCACCTGCTTGTAGCTCAGACCGTCGTACCTTATGAAGGGAGCCATGAGGGTGTCAAAGTTGGAGAAAGCCTGGGCACCGGCGGACTCCCCCTGGAGGGTGTAGAGGAAGTTGACAGCCTGACCTAAGGCGGAGGTGAAGTGCCTCGGCGGTTTGCTCTCTATCTTTCCCGGGACACCCTTGAAGCCCGTCATCAGAAGGTCAAGGAGGTCCCAGCCCATGCAGTAAACGCTCAGAACCTGAAGATCGTGGATATGGAAGTCCCCGCTCAGGTGAGCCTTAGCTATCTCCTCCGGATACACCTTCTTGAGCCAGTAGTTCCTGATGACCTTGGAGGTTATGAAGAAGTTCAGCCCCTGGAGGGAGTAGGTCATGTTGCTGTTTTCCCTGACCTCCCAGTCGAGCCTCTCCAGATACTCCTCAACTGTTTTTATCTCGTCCATAGGTTTAATTTAGCTCTTATGAGCTGGACTGCACTTACCTTAAGTCCTTCACCCTTGCGATCCTCTCCTTTATCTCTGCGAGCTTTACGAGAGCCTGTAAGGGTGTGGTGTTGGCAACGTCCAGAGAGAGTATCTCCTCAAGTATGGACCTTATCTCGGCCATTTCCATGCTCTCCTCGGATCTCTTGAAGGTCTCCTCAAGCACCGGGAGGGCTTTATCTTCCAGGGCAAGGAGTATCTCCCTCGCCCTGTCTGTGAGTTCCTGGGGGAGTCCTGCCATCTTCGCCACCTCTATACCGAAGCTCCCTTCAGCCCTTCCGGGGACGAGGGTGTAGAGGAAGACTATTCCCCTCTCGTCCTCGCTCACCGCCATGTGATAGTTCTTTACCCCTCTGACCTTCCCCTCGAGCTCTGTGAGCTCCAAGAAGTGGGTGGCGAGAAGGGTTCTCGCTCTGAGCTTTCGAGAAATATACTCAACGAGAGCCTTTGATATGGCTATCCCGTCATACGTTGAGGTTCCCCTCCCTATCTCGTCAAGGACTATGAGGCTTCCGCTCGTGGCGTTGGAGAGCATGTTGGCAACATCAAGCATCTCGTTCATGAAGGTAGAGACCCCCATCGCCAGAACGTCCCCCGAGCCTATCCTCGTAAAGAGGGCATCTATGTTTCCTATCCTCGCCCTCTTTGCGGGGACGAAGCTCCCCATGTGGGAGAGGAGTACTATCAGAGCGACCTGTCTTATGTAGCTTGACTTCCCCGCCATGTTGGGTCCGGTTATCACGTGGATGAACTCCTCCTCGCTCAGGCTCGTGTCGTTGGGGACGTAGTTCCTCGTGAACTCCTCTATTACGGGATGCCTCCCCTCCTCTATCTCTATCCCGAACCCTTCATGAACCTCCGGTTTAACCCAGCCCTTCTTTGAGGCTACCTCCGCGAGGGACTGGATGTAGTCCACCTCCCCCACCAGCTGGGCGTTCCTCCCTATCCTCTCCAGCTCTTTGTTTATCCTATCTCTGAGCCGGACGAATATCTCGTACTCAAGCTCGTTTATCCTGCTCTGGGCTGAGAGTATCTTCTCCTCCAGCCTGCTCAGCTCCTCGGTTGTGAACCTCTCCGCGTTTGAAAGGGTCTGCCTCCTCCTGAAGTGTCCGGGAACGTACTTGAGGTTTGGCTTGGTCACCTCTATGTAGTAGCCCATCACCTTGTTAAACCCTACCTTAAGGCTCTGTATGCCCGTCTCCTCTCTGAGCCTTCTCTCGTAGTTCCTAAGGAGCCTCTCAGCGTTCTCCCTCACGTACCTTAGCTCGTCCAGGTATGGGTCAACCCCTTCCTTTATGAGTCCCCCCTCCTTGAGATGGACAGGGGGATCGTCCGTCAGGACCCTGTCTATCTCCCGGGCGAGCTCTTTCAGATCCTCCAGCTCACCCGCTATCTCCTTAAAGGCTTGGGAGCTGAGAAAGCTCAGCTCCTCTCTGAGAGCGTCCACCTTGTAGAGGGTGTTCTTAAGATGAAGTATGTCCCTCGGAGATGCCATGTTGGAGCTTATCCTGGAGACGAGTCTCTCCAGGTCCGCCATACCGCTCAGGATCTCCCTTATACTCTCCCTCCTTGGGGTGTTCCCGACGAGCTCCTCTACAGCCTCCTGAACTTTCCTTATCCTTCTCACATCTCTGAAGGGGTTGAGTATGTGAAACCTCAGTCTCCTCCTTCCCATACCCGTAAGGGTTTTGTCAAGAACCCCGAAGAGGGACTGGTCCTTCCTCCCCTCCACGCTCTCAAGGAGCTCAAGCCCCCTCCTCGCCTTGAGGTCTACCCTCACGAAGCCCTCGTCCTGAAAGGGTCTGGGTTTCCTTATGAATGGGGTAAAGCTCTTCTGGGTTATCCTCGCGTACCTGTAGGCGACCCCGAGGGGATAGGAGAACTCCTCCTCCTGAAAGCCGAGGGACCTAAGGCTGAAGAGGTTGAATGTCCTTTTTATCTCCTCAGAGCTCTCCTCAAAGAAGTCCTCCTCAAGCTCCGTGAGGAAGAGGTTGAGGGTTTTCAGAACCTCCTGGGGGACCCTCTCCCCCTTTTTAAGGAGAAGCTCCCTCACCGAGAACTTGGAGAGGAAGTCCAGGACCTCTTCCCTCCTCACCTTGGCGCCCACGAAGTCCCCGACGGAGAGGTTGAGGTATGCGACGTAGTAGTGCCCTCCCCTCCCGTAAAGGGCCGCGAGTCCTCCCGTCTCCCTCTCAAAGTACGTCCCTGGGGTTATAACCCTTATGACGTCCCTCTTGACTATCCCCTTCGCCCTTGAGGGGTCCTCAACCTGCTCGCATATCGCTATCTTGTATCCTTTGCTGACGAGCCTCTTTATGTAGCTCTCCGCGGAGTGGTAGGGGACTCCGCACATGGGTATCCTCTCCCTTCCCTTCCCGGCAGGTCTTGAGGTGAGAACGAGGTTGAGCTCCTTGGAACCGACTACCGCGTCCTCGTAAAAGAGCTCGTAGAAGTCCCCCAGCCTGAAGAAGAGGAGGCAGTCGGGATATTCGTTCTTGAAGTAGTGATACTGGGCGAGCATTGGGGTGAGTTCACTTTTATCCGCCATCAGTGTTTATGATAGCTCAAGTACGATTTGTGCTTGATGGGCACCCATAGTATCTGCCCATCAACGTAACGTACCTCAGTATCTTTCTCAGATTTCTTATACCTCTAAGGTCTTCTGGACTCTTCAGGGCTCCTCTGAGTCTTCTACTTATTATCTCCTTTGCCGTTTCCTTCCCTACTCCCGGAACCCTTACCAAAAGTTCATAGTCCGCTCTGTTTATCTCAACCGGGAATAGATGGAGGTTCCTCTCAGCCCAGGCTTCCTTTGGGTCCCTATCCTCGGGCAGTTTACCTTTCTCAAAGGGCAGTTCCTCCCAGGAGAATCCGTAATCCCTTATGAGAAAGTCAGCCTGGTAGAGCCTGTGCTCCCTCATCTTGGACTCGGGAGGTTTGTTTTCCAGGGGAGTTCCTTTGACCGGGTAGAAGGCGCTGTAGTAAACCCTGTTTAGCTTCAACTTCCTGTAAAGGTACTCTGAGCTTTTGAGTATCTCCTCGTCGGACTCATCGCTCACGCCGACCATAACCTGGGTTATGTGGCTCTTTCTCTCATAGTTCTCAAGTATCTTGCTCACCTGAGTTATGTTGGGGATTATCTCCTTTCTGAGACTCTTTCCCTTCGCTATCTTCTTGAGCCTTTCCTCGTTGGGAGCCTCTATGTTCATAGATACCCTGTCCGCAAGCTTTACCGCTTCCTCAAGGGTTTGCAAACTTACACCCGGCATGAGTTTCAGATGTATGTAACCCTTGTATTCATACCTCTTTCTGAGTATATCCGCAGTTTCTATCAGCTTCTCCATCGTGACCTCAGGGTGGACGAATACACCCGAGGAGAGAAATAGACCCTGAACCTTTCCCCTTCTGTAGAGCTCCATGAAACCCCTGGCGAGGGTATCTGGTTTTATGAAGAGCCTTGGGGTAGAGTCCCTGTCCCTCCTGAAGATGCAGTAATCGCAGTTCTTGTCACAGTAAGTTGAGAGCATAGTCTTGAGGATGGGTTTCCTTCCCCTCGGGGTTGAGGCGTTGTAGATACACCTTCCGAGGTCTGGCTCTCTCTCGCACTCAAACCTCGCGAGCTTTGATAGGAGCCTGAGCTTCTTCTGGGGGTCCATGCCTAAAAAGATAGCTTGGTAACCTGTGTCATCAACTAAACCCTCCTTGATAGGAAGAAGTTCCCTCCGAGGAAGGTGAGGACACCTATCAGGGAGAGGGCGAGTAGGTTGGGGTATAGGTCTCCGAGACCGAGACCCTTGAAGATAACTCCGAAGGCGGACTCTATGTAAAACCTCAGAGGCATGAGGAGCGAGAGGAACTGAAAGAACTCAGGCATGGACTCTATAGGAGACCAGGTCCCCGAGAGGTACAGCATGGGCATCAGCGTCATCATCGTGAGCTGGATGACCTGAAGCATGTTCCTTGCGAAGGAGGCTATGAACATCCCGAGCCCCGTGGTCGCGAAGGCATAGACGGTAGTTATGAGAAGGAAGGTCAGGTAGCTACCCCTGAAGGGAACCCCGAGGACCCCTTTGATGACGAGGGTAAGGGATAGAAGGGTGAAGAGGAGGACGACGAGGGTCATGGCGAGGGACTTGGCGACGAAGAAGAGCTGGGTGGGGAAGGGGGATATGAGGACCATCTCCACGTTCCCCATCTCCTTTTCCCTTATCACCGCAGAAGCTGGGAGTATGACGAGCAGGAGTGTGAGAACTGTGAGGAGCTCCGAGACACCCATGAAGTAAGAGCTCTCAGCGTTCTCGTTGAAGAAGAACCTCTTCCTGACCTCAAGGGGCTTCTCCTCGTAGCCAAGCTTCTCAAGGAGGAAGTCGGAGATTATTCTGGAGGAGTATCCAGAGAAAAGGTTGCTCGCGGAAGCCTCGGAGCCGTTCACCACGACACCGACCCTCACCCTCTTACCCTCCTTGAACCTCTCCTCAAAGTGAGGGGGTATCCTCAGAACGCCTATTGCCCTGTCTCTCAGGAGGAGATCCTCTATCTGACTCTCGTCTAAGACGTAGCCCTTGAAGGAGAAATAGGGCTCCTGGAACTTGGAGACGAGCTCCCTTGATAGCGGAGAGTGGTCAAGGTCCTGGACGTAGAAGCTCGCGTTCTTGAGGCTCAGGTCCATGCTTACCGCGGCTATGTAAACGTCAAGGGTGAAGGCGTAGGTGACGAATATGAGAAGCCCCCAGTTTCTCAAGAACTGAAGGAGTTCCTTGTAGAAAAAGAATATAAATCCCCTCATCTCTCCCTCTTCCTGAACCTGAAGTAGCTTAAACTCAGGAAAACCAGATAAAAGACCGCTATCACGGTGAGGTCCTTCAGGAGAAGTAGGGGGCTCACCCCCTTCAGAAAACTTCCCTTGACTATGTTCATGTAGTAGAGGGTCGGGAAGAGGTGAGCCTCCACGTAAGCCTCTTTTCCCATGGAGCTCACTGGGACAAGGTAGCCAGAGTAAAGGAACGCCGGGATTATCGTGATTATCAGGGTGACGACTATAGCTCCTATCTGTGTTCTCATGAAGGTGGAGATGAGCATACCCACGCTTGAGGAGGTAAGGATGAAGAGCTCGGTGGAGAGGAAGAAGAAGGGGAAGTTCCCCCTGAAGGGTACCTTGAATAGGAGGGTAACGACACCGAAGAGGAAGAGGACGTTCACCGTATAGACGGTTAGGGTTAGGAGCTGTTTTCCCAGGAGGTACTCAAGCCTGCCCACGGGAGAGGTGTAGATGTTGTAGATGGTTCCCCTCTCCCTCTCCTTTGAGAAGATTATGGCGGTGAAGATGGCGGGAGAGACTGTGAAGACGACCGCAAGTATCCCCGAGGAGGTCACGTACTTCTGTCTCAGCTCCTCGTTGAACCAGTACCTCGTATCAACGCTGAAGGGGAGCTCCTTGAGGTGGGGCAGGAGTTCTAAAAGGAAGCTGTTTGCGACCGCGTCCACGTAGGTTCCCGCCACCTCCGCCTGAAAGGGGAAGGTCCCGTCAAGGAGGACCTGCACGTAAACCCTCTTCCCCTCCTTCAGCTTTTTCTCAAACCCCTCCGGAATCACGACCCCGAACTTCACCTTCCCCTCAAGGAGCAACTTCTCTATCTCTCTCTGGGAGAGGGTGTAGCCTCTGAAATCAAAGAACTCCCTGTTCTGCCTTATCTTCTGAATGAAATCCCTACTGAAGGCACTTCTGTCCTCATCGCAGACCGCAAAGGGGACGTTCTCAACGTCTAAGGACATGCCGTATCCGAAGAGGAGGGTTATTATGAAGGGAACGACGAAGACAACTACCCTTGAAACCCTGTCCCTCAAGAGCTCCTTGAGCTCCTTCAGGTATATAGCCTTAACCCTGTAGAGCCTCATACCTCGTCAGCTCGCTTACGAAGACGTCCTCCATGCTCACCCTTGACTCCTTTAGCTCCCCGTACTCTATACCTCTCAGAACATCCATAGGGTCTTCCTTCGTAAAGAACTTAAACCTCCTCCCGTAGGGAACCGCGGTTATCCCCCTGTCCTCAAGGATCTCAAGGGCGAGGTAGAGGTCCTTTGGGCGGACCTCGTAGGCTCTCCCTTCCCTCCGCATGAGCTCCTCCTTCAGATTCCGGGGTGTGTCCAGGGCTATCACCCTCCCCCTGCTCAGCAGACAGACTCTGTCGCAGAACTCCGCCTCGTCCATGTGGTGGGTTGACACCAGGGCTGTAACGCCGAGCTCCTTGGAGAGGTGTCCTATCAGCGTCCAGAAGAACTCCCTCTCCACAGGGTCAACCCCGGAGGTGGGCTCGTCCAGGAAGAGGATCGGTGGTCCGTGGAGGAAGGATGACAGAAGCCCGAGCCTCTGCTTCATCCCGAGGGGAAGGTTTTTAACGAGCGTGCTTTTAAAACCTTCAAGCCTTAGCATCCTAAGCCCGAGCCCTATCCTCTCCTTGAGCTCACCCCTCGGAACGCCGTAGGCGGAGCCCCAGAGGAGGAGGTTCTCCACGACCGTGAGGTCTGAGTAGAGGGAGAACTTCTGGGACATGTAGCCTATGTTCCTCCTTATCTCCCTCGGGTTCCTCTTTCCTGCCACGAGAACACTCCCTTCGCTCGGTTCGTACAGCCCCACGAGTATCTTTATCAGGGTCGTCTTCCCCGCACCGTTTGGACCG
>WGFS01000031.1 GCA_015492115.1 Aquificaceae bacterium | reverse complement strand
GGAGAGAGCTTTTAACCATATACCTCGGCGGTGCGACCGACAGGGAAGTGATAGATCTCTCCGAGGAGAGGATCCTTGAGCTGGTTGAGAAGGAGCTCAAAGAGGTTCTCGGAGTTGAAGGGATTGAGTTCTCGCATGTTAAGAAGTGGAAGAGGGCTATACCCCAGTACACCCTCGGTTACGGCAAATATCTTGACCTCGCCAAGGAGATGGAGGAAGTCCACAAAGGTCTCTTCCTAACGGGTAACTACCTGAGCGGTATATCGGTGGCGGACTGCATAAGGTTCTCAAAGGATACCGCAAACAGGGTAGCTGAGTTCTTGGGATGAAGGACATAGTTCAGCTCGCCAAGGAATTCTACATAAACGAACTAAACGATTACAGGTTGTATATGGAACTCTCCAAGAGGGTGGATAAGGAAGAGCTGAAGGATGCTCTTATCCACATAGCCAACATGGAGAAGGGACATGCCCGCTTCTGGAGGGAGTTCTTAAAGAGAAGGGGAGAGGAGCTACCGAGTGAGAAGAGAAAGCCCTTCCAGAGCCTCGTGATCTTTCTGGGCAGGTTCGTAAACCCTCTCTTGCTGGTCTCTCTACTTGAGCTGGGTGAGTCCTCCGCCTACACCCAGTACTACAGGTTCCTAAAGGAAAAAGAATCCGATCTCTCAGAGGAAGAGGTAGAACGTCTGAAGTCCATAATCCTTGACGAGCTCTCCCACGAAAGCACCTTTAGGGAGAAGGTTGAGGAGCTGGGTCTCTCAAACGTCCGCGACATGGTCTTGGGAATGAACGACGGGCTCGTGGAGCTTCTGGGAGTGGTCGCGGGGCTCTCAGCGGTCTATAGGCACGAACCCCACATTGTAGGAGTGAGTGCGGTGGTGGTGGGCATGGCGGGTGCCATATCCATGGGCGTGGGTGCCTTCATATCGGTGCGCTCCCAGAGACAGGTGAACGAGGCTATAAGGGAGAGGGAAAAGATACTGGCGGAGGTGTCGGGTGAGGGTGAAAAAGATGAAAGAGGCCAGAGCACGGAGAACGAGTTCAAATCAGCTTTATTCACAGGACTCTCTTACCTCCTTGGTGTGGTTTTCCCGGTGAGCCCCTACTTCTTCCTGAGCGATTCCTTGAGTGCCCTTGCCTTCTCCCTTCTCTTTGCACTGCTCGTGCTTGCGCTGGTCGCAAGCTTCATAGCGGTTGTGTCCGGTATATCTCTTAAGAAGAAGATCCTTGAGATGGTGCTCTCCGCAGGGTTTGCTGCCTCCGCAAGCTTCCTGATAGGAAGTCTGGTCAAGTCAGTTTTTGGGATTGAGCTTGGAGAGTAAAAAAGAGAGGAGGCACGGCGAGCCTCCTCCCAAACGGGCTATACCCTCCTCCATATACCCATCATCCCTATGTCCTCGTGACCGAGGATATGACAGTGGAAGACCGTGTCTCCTGTATAATCAAGAACTGGCACGAGCATTGTAACTGAGCCCATCGGTGGAACGTTTATGGTGTCCTTGAGACCGTTTACGCTCGTGTAGAGCTGGGCGTAGGCTGGGTCGCCCCCATTGATGCTCAGTATCACAGCCCCGTCAACGTGCTGATGGAATGGGTGATCCATTCCCGAACGGTTGAATATAGTCCAGACTTCGTAGGTTCCCACAGGGGATTCCAGTATGTAGGTGTTCTGACCGAAGACACCTCCGTTTATGGCTCCCTGCCCCCTCACGAAGCTGAGGGTCATACTTACCTGTCTGAGGTTGGAGGTGTCCATCTGCCTGAGCTGAGCGACCCAGTTGGCAGTAGCTGAGTTTATGGTTGTTGGTATCTGATCGTTTGTCTGGGCACCGCTGTACTCAACGGTCACAAGAGGTGTGTTGGAGTTCAGATCCTCAAAGGTGTAGGTTCCGGGAGTTTGGTCAGCCTTCACGAGGACATCTATCCTCTCCGCAGGGGCGAGGAGTATGTCGTTTATGGGAACGGGCTGATCAAGGAGGTTGTCGTCCACACCTACCAAGTACATTGTGTGGTTCTGGAGAGAAACCCTCAGATACCTGTAAACACAGGCGTTTAGTATCCTCCATCTCTGAACCTGCCCGGGCTGGATATTCAGGACGGGGTTCACCTGTCCGTTCACCATGACTATGTCGCCGAGGTTTCTCATATAGTCCTGTCTCGTCCACTCGGTAGGCAGTCCGTTGGCTATTGATATATCGGTGATTATCATTATGTGCTCTTCGTAGTTCTGGAGTTCTGGGGTATCGTCCTCCACTATAAGAGCTCCTCCCGCAAGCCCTCTCCAGAACTGCTCACCGACGGTTCCGTGGTTGTGGGGGTGATAGAAGCCCATCATTCCTCCCCACTGCTTGGAGAGGTCGTACTCAAAGGTATGGCTGTCTCCCGGATTGAAGTGCAGGAATATGTTGTCCGCATTCCCGGAGGGAGATACGTGCCAGCCGTGGGTATGCAGGTTGGTTACGCTCATGTCGTATCCGAGGACGTTGGTTCCCGTTATGTCCGCGTTGGCTGGTAGGTTGTTGGTGAAGTTAACCCTCAAGATGTCTCCAGACTTTACCCTTATAGTGGGCGCGGGGTAAGAGCCGTTGTAGAGCATCATCGTGACCGTCTGCCCGTTTATGGTAGTCTGTGCCCTCATGGGGGACAGGGTGGTTTCCACGAGGTTTCCGTTCCTCGTGAGCTGGGCAAGGGGTGGGTCTTGAAAGGTAGCTCCGGGAGTGGTGGTTCCACCTCCGCTACCGCCTCCCCCAGTCATCATACCTGCTGTCGGGATGCCAGAACCTCCCCCACAGGCGTTGATAAGACCAACAGCTGTCCCTATACCCATGTAGGCAAGGAACTGTCTGCGATTGACTCCCCTCATGGTACACCTCCTTCAGTCTATTTGTGAAAATTTTTAAACCGATAATGGGAATTTTTTATAAAGTCTTCTTAAATCTCATTAATATGTAAAAATCTGCTAATATTCTTATCTCTGCATAAGCATTGACTTTCTTGAAATACCGCCGAAGGCGGTCCTTTAAACCCTGAAATTAAAATTTCGTTATGCCCTG
>WGFS01000030.1 GCA_015492115.1 Aquificaceae bacterium | reverse complement strand
GGTATTCTACGGTAGCTTCTCCACCTCTCTACTCTTTCCCGGAACCACTCGCTCCCAAGGCTGAGGATCTCCTCCCTCCTCGCTGAATAGTCTCCAAAATCCTTCCCCATCGCAATGGGCATCTCTTCAGCTGGCTCGGGGATAGGAGGGATCTTTTGTTCCTCAAAGACATCCTCCAGGGCGTGACCGTAGCTCTTCAAAAGCTCCGCAAAGAACTTTTCAGCTCTAACCCTCTGAGAATCGTTTATGTAAAGGTTGGGATCCTTTACGAGAAGCGTCTTCCCAGAATAAAGCTCCCTTTGAAAAGGGAGGTAGTGGTCGTGATGGTAATGGGAAATGACAACGAGGTCTGCACCCCTCAGAGCTTCCTCCACCCTTCTCCTTCCATCTTCATACCACTCCCTCTTCTTCTCTTCGCTGGCGGGGAAAGTTCTGTGCATAACAGCAATGCCGGGGTCTATCAGTATCTTTGCGTCGGTTTTTACCAGGGTGCAAGAGGACTTAGCTCCCAGAGAATCAAACCACACAGGCTGGAATTCAAGCATAACCTTTATAGTAAAATTCTCACATGCTCGGCGTTATAGGAGGGAGTGGACTATACGAGCTTGAGGGGATAAAGGTGCTCCGAGAGGTATATCCAGAGACGCCCTTTGGAATGCCCTCGTCTCCGGTTGTCCTTGGTGAGGTGGAGGGGAAGAGGGTGGCTTTCCTCGCAAGGCACGGGAGAGATCACTCTTACCCTCCCCATCTCGTCCCTTACAGGGCAAACCTCTGGGCTCTCAGAGAGGTGGGGGTTAAGAGGGTCTTTGCCATATCAGCTGTGGGAGGAATAAACAAACTCTTTCAGGCGGGGGACTTCGTAATAGTGGACAACTTCCTTGATTTCACAAAGAGGAGGGATTCTACTTACTACGAAGGGAAGTTCTCCGTTGAGGTTGAAGGGGATGATGAGGTCGCAAGGCTTCTGAGAGAGAAGAAGGTAGTTCACATTGATGTGACCGAGCCCTACTGTCCACAGATCAGAACGCTTCTAATGAAGATACTTGAGGACGGAAGGATAAGACACCATCCTGCTGGAACATACGCCTGCACGGAGGGACCGAGGTTTGAAACCTCCGCGGAGATAAGCATGCTTGAAAAGCTCGGGGCTGATGTAGTTGGAATGACAGGATACCCTGAGGTAGTCCTCGCAAGGGAGTTAACCATGTGCTACGCATCCCTCTGTGTGGTTGCTAACCCTGCTGCAGGCATATCCCAGCACAGGTTGACAAGCGACGAGGTCATTGAGCTCATGTCGGAGAAAGAGAAGGTGCTAAAGGGGGTGGTCAGAGAGCTCATAGTAAGGCTCTCTGAGGAGAGAACCTGCGGTTGCGAGAATATCCTTGAAGGGGCGGAGGTCTGATGGATAGCTTCCTCAATCAGGATGTGTTTAAGGATCTCGGGTTCGGTGGAGCCATGGGCTTTCTCGTTGGTTTTACCCTGAAGAGGATCTTCAAGCTCGTCGCCTTCATACTCGGTCTTTACATCCTCAGCCTTATATGGCTTGCGGACAACGGGGTCATAACGGTGAACTGGGATGCTCTGGGCAGGTTTGCAAGCGGTTTCTTTACATCCTTTGATAGCTTTGCGAGGAATGCGGTCAGGACGGTATCCTTTGGGGGTAGCTTCGCCGTGGGATTCGTCGCAGGCATGAAAGTATAATATTTCCAAAATGGTTAAGGAAAGGGAAAGGTGGGCGACCCGCATAGGGCTCATACTCGCCATGGCGGGTAACGCGGTTGGACTGGGCAACTTCCTGAGGTTCCCGGTTCAGGCTGCGGAGAATGGCGGTGGGGCCTTCATGATCCCATACATAATCGCTTTCCTGATAATAGGAATCCCTCTCATGTGGATAGAGTGGGCTATAGGAAGGTACGGAGGAGCCCAGGGTCACGGGACTACACCTGCCATATTCTACCTTCTCTGGAGGAACAAGCTGTCAAAGGTCATAGGTGTCTTCGGTCTGTGGATACCACTGGTGGTCATCATCTACTACATATACATAGAGTCGTGGACCCTTGGCTTCGCTCTCAAGTTCCTGCTCGGACTTGTCCCAAGCCTCCCGGCGGATGGCTCCGACCCGGACACATACCTTCAACCCTTCAAGAGTTTCCTCGTGAACTACATAGGTAGTGGTGAAGATCTGATCACGCCTTCCCTGTATGCTTATGTGATATTTGGAATAACTGTGCTGATAAACATCTTTATACTCAGAAGGGGTGTATCAAAGGGGATAGAGGCTTTTGCAAAGGTAGCCATGCCAACCCTCTTTGCCCTCGCGGTGGTTCTGGTTGTGAGGGTTTTCCTTATAGATACAGGGACGGGCAGTGCTCTTGAGGGACTAAACTTCCTGTGGAAACCTGACATATCCAAGCTAACTGACCCGGGAGTGTGGATAGCAGCATCAGGACAGATATTCTTTACCCTAAGTCTTGGCTTTGGGGCGATAATAACCTATGCCTCATACATCAAGAGAGACCAGGATATCACCCTGAGCGGGTTGACAGCCTCTTCTCTCAACGAGACCGCGGAGGTTGTTCTGGGAGGTTCCCTTGCCATCCCCGCAGCGGTTGCCTTCTTCGGGGTAGCCAACGCTGTTGCCATAGCCAAATCCGGAGCTTTCAATCTCGGTTTCATAAGTCTCCCTGCCATATTTGCCAACATGCCTGCGGGAACCTTCCTGGGTTTTCTCTGGTTCTTCCTCCTCTTCTTCGCGGGATTGACCTCCTCAATAGCACTGATGCAACCCCTCATAGC
>WGFS01000029.1 GCA_015492115.1 Aquificaceae bacterium | reverse complement strand
TAGGCTAAGAACTTGTCCGGATCTGGAACTATAACGTAGGCGAGCTCTGGACCGAACTGGACTATCTCCTCTACACCTCCCACGCTCATGAGCAGAGGTCTGGCGACCCACTGCTGGAATATGGACTTGAGCTCCTGGTTAGTGTATCTGCTCTTCTCGTCGTAGAGGACGTATAGCAGGGCGTTCCCCAGACCGGTCGCATTGGGACCCATAACGGGGTTGAAGCCCTCGGGAACCCTCTCCCTCGCGTCAGGGAGTTTCTCCATAACCAGCCTTCTTGCGAAGTAGATGTCAGTCCCCTCCTTGAAATAGACGGAAACGTAAGAGAGACCTGGTATGGAAACGCTCCTAACTAAGGTAACGTCCTTCAGACCGTTCATCACCGACTCTACGGGTATGGTTATGAGTGTCTCAACCTCTTCAGCTGAGAGCCCGGGGGCTTCCGTGTATATGTTTACCTGAACAGGGGTGGGATCAGGAAAGGCATCTATGGGGAGATTTTTAAAGCTGTAAATTCCGTAAATTACGGTGCCTAATAGGGCTATGAGGACGAGGATCCTGAACCTCAGAATAGTCCTGAACATCTCTTACCTCCGTTTAATCAACATCTCCACCCTCTCCAACTCCGACGAGCCTGGTCTTCAGAAATACCGTTCCGCTCACCGCAACCTTTTCACCTTCCTTGAGACCATCGGAGAGAACGTAGAACCCGTCCAGCTCCCTCAGAACCTTTATCTCCCTCGGCTCAAACCCGTTTTTGCTCCTGACGAACACGATCTTCTTCCCCTCTATCTCCTGAACCGCACTCTTTGGAACGAGTATGGCTGGCTTCCCGGCTGTCCTGACGAGGAGGTTTACGAACATCCCGGGCTTCAGGAGGTGGTTTCTGTTTTTTACCACGCACCTGACTTTTACCCTCCTTGTTTTCCTGTCCACCTCGTGTCCTAAGTAATCTATAAGGCAGGGGAGTCCTCCCTCAGAGCTCACCACCCTTGCCTCGGTTCCTTCCCTCAACTCTCTTGTAGAACCCTCTTCAGCCCAGCCATAGACCCAGAGAACCTCGTGGGAGTGGATCTTGAAGAGCAAACTGTCAAGTCCTACACTGTCTCCGAGGGCGACCCTCTGGGATACCACGTATCCGCTCCCGGGAGACCTCAGGAGCAGGTTGTAATCCTTCACCTCACCATAGCTCTTCAGCTTTCCAAGGAGCGCCTCGTATTCACCTTCAGCCCTCTCGTACTCTACCATGGAGTTGTAGAAGCGGTTGTAGGGTATTACCTTCTGGGAGTAGAGCTCCTTGTCCCTCTCAAAGACCTTTTTTGCGCTCTCCATCCTGACCTTAGCCATCTGGACCTCTCCTATCAGATCCGCGAGCTCGGGGGAGTATATCTCCGCGATGGGGGAACCTTTTTTCACATAGTCCCCTTCCTTCACGTAGAGCCTGCGAACTATCCCCTCAACGGGGCTGTATACGGAGTAGTTGAGGAGCGGGTTCTCTTCAACCTCCCCGGGTATCTTCAGGATCTTCCCGGAAGGAACCTTTTTCACCTCGTAGAGCTTTATCCCCAGCTCTTCCATCTGGGTCTCCGTCATGTTTATACCAACTCTCTCTACCTGCTCATGTCCCTCTCCCGCGATGACGAGGCTTGTCAGTGTGAGCAGAAGGATAAGCTTCCTCATCTCTTCCAACCTCCTATCTCTATGAACTCCGAGTAAGTCTCGTGCATGTTCAGAAGAAGCTCAGCCCTCTTTATCAAGAGCTCGTAATACCTTCTCCTTACGTCCGAGAGCTCCAAGAGTGTTATCACCCTGTTCCTGTAGCTTTTTATAGCGAGGGCAAGCTCCTCACGTGCCCTCGGTATCACCTCCTTCTCCAATCTCCTGAGTTCCCTTTCAAAGGTCTCCATCCTTATCCTCACCGATTCAAGTCTGGTTCTTACCCTGAGAAGCTCCGCCTCAAGCTGTCTCTTAAGAGCTTTCCTCATAGCCAGGCTCTGAAGTATCTCCCCCTGCCTCCTGTAGAATATGGGAACCTCAAGGGTGATCGCTCCCCTCATCCCGTAGTACTCCCCGTCCGCATCCTCTACCACGAACCCCGCGCTGAGCCGGGGTCTGGCGAGAGCTTTCTCAAGCTCTATCTCTCTTTCTACCCCCTCTATCCTCTTCCTTATGGAGACAACCATGGGAAGTCTCTCCACGTTCACCTCCCTCAGAGAGGGATAACTTCTCAGATCTCCCACAACCCCGTGAACCTCAACACCTGTAAGTCTTGAGAGCTCCTTGAGGCTCGCTCTGTATCTTGAGAGGGACACGCTGTACTGTATCCTCGCGAGATCCTTTTCCCTCTCGGCTCTCATAAGCTCAAGCTCGGTGACCTCACCGAGCCCATAGGCTTTCCTGACGAAGTCTTCCACCCCTTTGGCGGTCTCATAGTTCTCCTTCCATATCCTCGCTGTCTCCTTGAGGTAGAGGGATCTGTAGAAGCTCCTGTACACCTCTCCGAGGACCTTCCTCCTCTGTGTCTCAACTGCGCTCTCAAAGGATTCCTTCTCCTTCAGAACTACCTCTTCACTTTTCTCCCTCACGCCCCACAGAGGTATGGGCTGGTTGAACTCAAGGAGGTACAGAGCCTTTCCCTTCGGCTTTCCGCTCCTGTCATTCGTCAAAAATCCGCTCTCTATCCTCACCTCCGGGTTTGGGAAAGCAAGGGATGACCTTTTCTTGCCTTCAAAGACCTTTATCTCTTCCTCAAGGACTTTTATCTGAGGACTTCTCTCAAGGGCAGTTTTCATAGCCTCGTCTATCCCTATACCAAAGCTCAAGCTTGCAAAAATCAGCAGGAAGATGAACATACTCTCACCTCCGTTTTTTCTCTGTGAGCTAAGGAGGTTTAGATCAGATCAGGAGACGGACAGTTTTTATGGAGGTTAAGAGAACCGCCTCTCGGCGGTGGTTGAGACCCTTTCTATGACTGCCGTAGATCACTGTGAAGGGCAAGAACCTCTCTTCATGGATCGGCACTGAGTCCAGCGATATCTTGAAGAACTTGTCCGTGAGATCCGAGAGGAGCTTAACGTGCACCTCATCCTTGGCTACGGGCAGATTTGCACTCTCGCTCTCAACATGGACGATTTTTTCGTGAACGTGTATGCAGAGGACATCCTGACTGAAGCCCTTTGAGGAGAAAACCAGGAGTATGTTCAGAGCTAAGAGTAAAGGGAGCAACTTGCTACGCATACTTGGTGAAATATATTAAAACGCTATGGTCAGAAAGGCAAGGCTCAAGGACGCTCCCCTCATCCACTCCCTCATAAGGGATTACGCTGAGGAAGGGATACTCCTTCCAAGGAGTCTAAACTCCATATACGAGCATATAAGGGACTTCTGGATCTATGAAGAGGAGGGTGAAGTTCTCGGTTGCTGTGCCCTCCAGATAGTATGGGAAGACCTTGCGGAGATAAGGAGCCTCGCGGTTAGAAAGGACAGGAGAGGAGAGGGCATAGGTCAGGCTCTAATACACGCATGTGTGAAGGAAGCTGGAGATCTCGGTATATCAAAGGTATTCTCCCTAACCTACGCCAAGGAGTACTTTGAGAGGTTCGGCTTCAAGGTTGTTGATAAGGGAGTCCTGCCTCACAAGGTATGGAGTGACTGTATAAACTGCGTCAAGTTTCCCAACTGCGACGAGATAGCGGTTATACTTGAGCTTGATGGAGAAACCCCTCGTCTCTTTGAGGAAGGTCTCAAAGTTCATAGACGGTGAGAGGATACTGAAGGATATATCCCTGGATATCTTCAGAGGTGAGTTCGTGAGCGTAGTCGGTGCTTCCGGTTCCGGTAAGAGTTCGCTCCTGTACATTCTGGGTCTCATAGACAGCCCCACGGAAGGGAAGGTATTCTTTGAGGGTGAAGAAGTTAGGTTCACCGAAGAGAAGAGACTGTCAAGGATAAGAAACAGGAAGCTTGGCTTCGTATTTCAGTTTCATTATCTCCTTCCTGAGTTCAGTGCCCTTGAGAACGTCATGGTTCCCATGCTGAAGGCTGGAACTGGTGGAAAGTCCGCAAGGGAGAGAGCCTCTGAACTTCTTAAGAGGGTTGGGCTTACAGGTAAAGAGAACAGGAAACCCTACCAGCTCTCGGGGGGTGAACAGCAGAGGGTAGCCATAGCCCGTGCCCTTGCCAACGACCCGCTTCTCATACTTGCGGACGAACCAACCGGTAATCTTGACTCAAGAAATACGGAGGTTGTCATGGATATATTCATGGAGCTTCACAGAGAGGGCAGGACTATAGTCATGGTCACCCACGAAGACTATCTTGCTAAGAGAGCCCAGAGAATCCTGCACATGAAAGACGGGAGGCTCATGTGAAAAGCTTTAGAGATTTCATGGCAGAGAGAGTAAGAGAGTACTATGTATCTCCTGAAGAGAAGTTTTCCTCCAAGGGAGACTTCTTCACAGCCCCCGAGCTTGACAGGGTCTTTGGAGAGTCCATAGCGAACTTCCTCTACCATCGTCTGAAGGAGTTTGAGTCCCCTGTCATACTGGAGCTGGGTGCGGGCAGAGGACTGCTCGCGAGGGACATTCTGAACTATTATGGAAAAGAAGACCCAGACCTTTTGAAAAGGCTCAGGTATCTCATATACGAGATAAGCCCTGCCCTCATTGAGGTTCAGAGGGAGGTTCTTTCGGGCTTTGATAATGTTTTATGGGTTGAGGAGTTCCCCCAGATAGAGGGAGTTGTTCTATCCAACGAGTTCTACGATGCCCTTCCCGTTCACGTGGTAAAGGAAGGAAAGGAGCTTTACGTAAGCGATGAGGGTGAGGAAGTATGGCTCAGTCTTGAGGACGAAAGGGTTAAGGAGTTTTTGAAGCGAATGGGCTACGAGGACTTGAGCCAGAGAGTGGAGGTATGTATTGACTGCGTGGATATGCTGGAGAGGGTAGCGAGGGCGTTAACGAAGGGGTACCACCTTTTGATAGATTACGGATACACCTCTGAGGAACTTCCCAGGTTCCAGGAGGGAACTGTGGTTGGGTATAAAAAGCACTCCCTTAGGGGCGATATATACCGAGAGGGCGGTATGGACCTGAGTGCGCAGGTGAACTTCTCTGCACTGATGGAGTATGGGAAGGACTTTGGATTAAGAACTGTGCTCTTTGATAGCCAGAGGAACTTCCTTGCGAGCATACCTCACTTCCTTACGGAGCTTGAAACCCTCAGCTTTGATGAGAGTCCAGAATCTGTAGAAAGGCTGTCCCGCCTGAAGACGATGCTCATAAGCATGGGGGACAGGTTCAAGGTTTTATTTCAGAGCAAAGGCTTATAAAATAAATACTCTGGAGGAGTGAAGATGGAAGACATAGTTGTAGGCGGGTACCTTGTGAAGGGGGACAGATACTACACCAAGGACCATGAGTGGGCTTACATAAAGAATGGAAAAGCTCAGGTGGGGATAACGGACTACGCTCAGAAGATGCTGGGGGACATAGTTTACGTTGACCTGCCGGAGAAGGAACAGGAGGTTGAGGCTGGGGAGACCCTTGCCAACGTGGAATCTGTCAAAAACGTAGCCCCCATATACAGTCCTGTAACTGGGACGGTCATAGAGTCCAACGAGGATCTCTCCGATGACCCTTCAATAATAAACGAGGATCCCTACGATGCGGGGTGGGTAGCTATACTTGAGATGAAAGATCCAACCGAGGTAGAGGATCTGATGCCCCCCGAGGATTACGCCGAGCTCCTCAGAGAGATAATAAAGGAGGAACAGGGAGAAGAATCCACCGAGGAGATACCCGTAGAAGGGCTTGAAGAGTCCTTGGAGAGCCTCCCCGAGGAAGAGCTCGGCTATGAAGAGGAGAGGTAATGTACATACCCCACTCCGAAGAGGAAACGAGGGAGATACTCTCCCTTTTAGGTCTTAACTCGGTTGAGGAACTCTTCTCCCACATAGACCCTTCCCTCCTTAACCCTCCCAGAGACCTTCCCCAGCCAAAATCCGAAGAGGAGCTGAGGAGCTATTTCAGGGAGCTCGCAGACTACAACGGAAAGCTCATCTGCTTTGCGGGAGCGGGAAGTTACGACAGGATAATCCCCTCCGCGATTTGGTTCCTGATAGAGAGGGGAGAGTTCCTTACAGCTTATACTCCTTACCAGGCTGAAGCCTCCCAGGGAACCCTTCAGGCTATATTTGAGTATCAGACCGTGATAGCTGAGCTCACGGGTATGGAGGTTGCCAACGCCTCCATGTACGACGGGGCGAGCGCCCTTGCGGAGGCTATCCTGATGGCGAGGGCTGTAAAAGGGAAAGGTAAGAGGGTAGTTCTCTCCTCAGGGATAAACCCTCTGTACAGAGAGGTTGTCAGGACCTACCTCCAGGGTTACGGGGATGAGATAGTGGAAATCCCCTATACCCAGGAGGGAACTACCGATCTGGAAGTACTCGAAAAGTCCATGAAAGACGGGGAAGCCCATGCCCTCGCGGTGCAGTATCCCAACTTCTTCGGATACGTAGAACCTCTGAAGGAGATAGGAGAGCTCGCCAGGAAGTATGAGGTTCCCTTCGTGGTGGTTGCAGACCCCGTTGCCCTGTCTGTTCTAAAGCCCCCCGGGGACTTTGGGGCGGACATAGTTGTGGGGGAAGGACAACAGCTCGGCATCCCCATGAACTACGGAGGACCCTACGTTGGCTTCTTCGCCACCAGGGAGAAGTATGTAAGGAAGATGCCCGGAAGGCTCGTCGGTCTCGGGGAAGACATTGAAGGAAGGAGAGCCTTCACACTCATCCTTCAGACCAGAGAACAGCACATAAGGAGAGAGAGGGCGACCTCCAACATCTGCACGAACCAGAACCTCATGGCTCTCGCTAACCTCATCTACGTATCCCTCCTCGGTAGAGAAGGTTTGAAGGAGGTGGCGAGGCAGAGCCTGTCAAAGGCTCTGTATTTAAAGGAAAAACTTTTGCAACTTGGTTTTGAAGAGGTCTTTGAAGGAAGGCACCTCTGGGAGTTTCCCCTGAAGGTTGAGAATGCCCTGCACATATGGAACAGGACGTTGGGTGAGGGTTACATGTTCGGGATACAGCTTGAGAGGTTTTACCCTGAGCTGAAGGACTCACTCCTTATAGCTGTCACGGAGAAGAGAACAAGGGAGGAGATGGACGGGCTTGCGGAACTTCTCAGAGAATATCTTTGAGTACACTTACC
>WGFS01000028.1 GCA_015492115.1 Aquificaceae bacterium | reverse complement strand
TCCTCAGACACTCCTTGATGTGTTCGGATATGTCCAGAACCTTCTGGGTTGCGAGCTCAAGGTCTTTCTCGTGTATCCCGTATATGATGTAAACCTGAGACCTTGACTCATACTCTGTGTTCGTGAGCTCCTTCAGGTTCTCCGTGCTCGGAACGTACGCGAAGAAGGGGTGCTCGCTCTCCCTCGGTCTCTGTCTGAGCTTGTTCCCGATCACGTGGTTGATAGCTCCACTCAGGTTTGTGGAGGCGTAGTCGTTCAGGGGAGTGTATCCTGCAAGCGTATCCCGAAGGGCTGTCAGCGTGCTCCACTTCATCTATCCTCTCCCTACCCTGCTTGCTGTGAAGGTTGCTGAACCGGTTACTCCGAGGGTTTCCGCTGTAACCTGTTCCGCTTTCTCCCTGTAGAGCTTCTCATACTGTTTCGCCTTGTCTATGAGAACTGAGTCTTCGTGAACAGCCTCACGAATAAGCGCTCTGTAAGTCGCATAGTACACAGCGAGGAGCTTCAAAGTCTCGTCCGGAAGCGTTACGTTCGTTGGGTCTATCCCCTTCTGCTTAAGAAGATTATCCACATAGTTGTCCGCCTCCTGAAGGTCTGCGTCCGTAACGACAATGGTCGTATCTGTCACATCAGCTGTGGTTGCATATTTAGCCAAAGCTCAGCCCTCCTACCAGTCTCTCTATGGAGAATCCACCCAGAAGTGGGTTGTCACGTCTTACCCCGAAGAATTCCCTCGGAGGTATCCCTTTTTTTGTCCCGAACTGATGCCACATCGCTTTCTGTTGTTGGAATGGAGCGGAGAAGTAAACAACCACCCTGTCTTCTCCAGTCCACCTCCAAGTGATTGAGCTGAGCATGGAGCCTGTGTCTATGAGAGCCTCTGAGCTCCCTTTCCTGTGTATGGTTTGAGGCTTCAGGGGCTTGAAGGGGTTTCCTTTGATGTCCGTCTGCTTGTTGACGCCTTCTATGATGTTCTCAATCGTGATGTTGGCAGCTTCCGGAAGGGCTTTGCGGACAATCTTACGCACGGTAGAAGAAGAAAGGAGGGCACGAGCCCCCCTGTCCTTAATTCTTATCCTCAGCATCCGCAGGCTCCTTTGCGACCTCCTTGAAGCCGATCTTCTTGAGGTGAGCGATGAGGTTCCTGTCGTCTGTCACGAACCTGAAGCCCCCGTCAACCTTCTCGCCTTCCAGTCTCTTCTTTTCGTACAGGACGAACCTGTAGGGTCCTACGAGCTCTACACTGCCTTGCTTCTTAGCCATCACTCACACCTCCTTATTAGGGCGCTGCAACGCCTTCAATCTTCCTCCAAGCGTTGAGGTAGCCCACCTTGATGGTGAACTCCTCTATGATCTGCCACTCAACCTTGTCCCCTCTCTTGGCGAGAGGCTCTCTCATCTCAGGTCTGAGAACTCTCTTCTGGACAAAGCCAGGGTCAAAGACAAAAATGTCTCCTACCTTGATGTTCCTGTCGTACATGATGGGTATCTCGCCGTAGTTCGTTACTAAAGCGGTGATGACCTGTCCGTACCTCGTATCCTCACGGTTGACAACGAGCTTCTGGTTGTACCAAGTGTTTACCACCTTCATGTAGTTGGGGTTCATCCATATCTGCACGTTCGGGTTGAGCTCAAAAACCCCGTCGTTGTCCATGGCTATGAGCTCGTCTATGAGCATGTCTGGGGTGAGGGCTACGCCACCAGCGTTGGTCTTGTTGGTAATGAAGAAGTCTATGCCTCCAAGAGTCCTTTCTGCTCCAGAAGCGGAGTCGTACCTGACACCGTAAAGGACAGATTTCGCCTTCAGGGTATCAAGCCTCGCGAGCTTCTGCCTGAGCTGTCTCTCTACCTCATCCGTGGACCACTCCACATCCACAGCGGACATGGTTCCGCTGAGCACGAGGTATTCGGCGAATATCTGGGTTACGTTGGTGTACTTGACCGGAGTAGAAACTCTCGCACCGAGCCCAGCGTCTGCACCTTCGCTGTTAAGCGAGGAAACCACTTCAGCGGGGAGGTTCAGAGCATGAGCGGAAGCCGTAGTTCCCTGATAGCCCCTGACGACCGTGATAGTATTGTTCGTGTAGTCCACAGAAACGACCTTCACTCTCTCCCCGTCCCACTCAAGGACGTCTCCGGATGCGAAAACGTTTGCGTTGGAGACGTTCAGTGTGGTTGAAGAAGCCCCTACATTCCCGGTACCGTCATCGGGTCCGGTGACGTTCGCCTTCAGGGCGAGGATCTCATCTTCATACCAATCAAGGGTCGTCTGGTTTATGTTACTGCCTGAGACTATAGCCCTCAGTATAGGAGGAGGGACTATACCCAGCTCACTCCTTACGGGCTCTATCAGCTGTGCTTGGTTCACATCGTAGCTTGTAGTATTCTGTCCGAGCGCCATCTTTTCTTACCTCCTTAAGGTTTTAGGAATGACCTTAAAAGCTCCTCCTTGGTGGGTCCCTTGCTCCTTCCCGGAGCTTCCCCGCCTACAGGAGGAACGTTTCCGAAAATGCCCGCCTTCTTGGCCTGGGCTATCCACTTGAGCTGTTCCGCCTTTGAAAGTCCCTGAGGGACCAGCCCTCTGAGGTTTTCCGGTATGTTTTCAAGTTCCGCCTGCAGGAGCTCGTCCAGAGCCCTCTCCTGTTCTTCAACCCTCTTCTTGAGGGTCTCCGCTTCAGCTCTGTACTGCTTCGCCTCGATCCTCCTCTTGGCAGCTTCCTGCCTGAGCTTCTTCACGTATTCCGGAGAGAAGCCCTGCTGCTCCGCTTCTTCAGCCTGAGCTTCAAGCTCCTTGGCTTCCCTCTCAATCCTTTCACTCTCCTCAATAGCCCTCTGAAGCTCCTCGTCCATCGCTTCCGCTTCAGCGGAAACATCCTCAGGAGCGGGCTCACTGCTCTGGGTCTCTTGGGGCTCAACCCCAGCCTGTTCCTGCTTTTGCTCCTCCTCTTGAGGAGCCCTGGTCTCTTCCGGTATCACTTACTACCTCCTTTGCAGTACTTCTGAAGAAGGCTTCTTGCCTTCCTTGCCACCTCCGCATAGCCATGCTGTTCAGCCCTTACTATCGCAGCCTTGATCAAGTCACATCTGGGCTTGCCTGTCCTCGGGTCCCTCCAAGGGAACTTCCTCTCTTTTGGCAGGAGGAAGTAGCTTGCCGGGAGCTTCTTCCTCTTCTTCTGAGAACCGATTACTTCCCTTACGCTCTTGGGGATGCGCTTGCTCTTTATCGCCTCCACAGGATTGAACATAGGCGGAAAGAGAAAAGACCATATTATGCTTTTCAGCTCGCCCTTGAAAGAGTAGGCTCAGCGTGTTTTTATAGTCTCTGGGACAGGTATGAGTCTGTGTCTGCAGTTGGGGTGGAGACCGTAAGAGAAAACAAGGGGGTTTAGCTTGAGCCACTCTTCCTTTGTCCTCACCTTCCCGAGGTTAGCCCTGCATATGGCGGATGTCCTCTCATCAAGAGGGCCCACATACTTGAACTTTCTTGCCCCGAGCTCCTTGTTCACGAGGTTGAAGGCTTCCCTGTATGCCCTGTTCAGCTCACTCCTTGCTATGGTCTCGAGCCTGTGTTTTGGGATGGATTTGAAGAACCCATGTTCGTCAACGAGGGCATCCATCACTTCATCCAAGGACATATCCGGAACCGAGGAAGCCTGAAGGAGAACTCTCTGCACCGCCTTCTTCACCTCGTCCGTTGCCCCCTTGATGGCGATTTTCGTGGACTGATAGGACGCCTTCACGAGCTCAGGGGATAGCGTGAGCCTCTTGACACCGAGATCCTCAAATATCTCTATAGCATCTCTGAACCCGGCTTCAAGGGCAGGAAAGAGGTACCTGTTCACCCACGCATCTCTGTCCTTGAGATCAAGAACTCTGGCAGCGAACACGGCAACGAGGGCTTTTTCTATCTGGGCCAAGAGCGGAGTGTAGATATCAGCCACAGCCTTGGGGTTGTAATAACGGGCTAACAGCTCTATAACACGTGAAATGGCTTCTCTTGCCACCCCGAGGAAATCCTTTACCGCCTTGTTTTCTATTTTGGTCTGCTCCTCTATCTTCTTCTCAAGCCTCTTTAGCCTCTCTTCAAATTCTCTCTCTGTCATTGACTACCCTGTATCTCTTGTGTCTTGGCCTTTAGGAGTGCCTCCTCCGCCGGAGTGATAGCTTCCATATTCTCCTTGAACCATGCCTTGTTCTTCTCAAATATCTCTATAGCTTCCTCTTCCGAGAGCTCTGGGTTTTTCGCCCTCAGGAAGTCTATAGGCGTGGCAAGGTAGTTCGCAAAGCGGAACTGCCAGTCAAGTATCTCATCCCTCACAAGAGGCTTTTCCGGCTGAGGGTAGTCTATGCGAATACCCACGTCTTCGGGGAATGTCTTTCCGTTGTGCTTAGCATAGACGAGGAGGGATAGCCTGATAAGCTCCTCTTCGTAGGGCTGAAACTGAACAGCTCTTTTGTCATGCCACTCGGCAAGGGAGGTCTGCTCGGCTATGATAGCGACCCCAGACTTGGCTGTGGAGCTCGTTATCCTGATTGTGCTCTCCGGTATCCGGAGGGTCATGAGGGTCATGTCTATGAGAGAGTTCACGTAGGCAAGCGCCTTGTCTATGTCCGCATTCGGGTTAATGTACTTGGCGTCTCCATCGGCGGGAACGCTCAGGTAGGTATCCGGCCCTACAAGGGGCCGGTATCCCTGAGGAGCTCCTTTCAGGACAAGTTGACCGTGGCTTTCAAGGAGGACTGTCCAGTCAAGCTCGGTCAGCGCCTTGTTCAGTACCTCGTTCGCCTTCACAAGCCCCCTGCCTATGGGAAATATGTCCCAGAAGTGGTAGAGAGCCTCCTTATTCCTGAAGAAAACAAGAGGTATAACACCGTAGGGGTTTTCATCCTCCTCTTTCTTCTTGCCGTCCACAAGCTTGATAAAACTGTCTTCGGTCCACACGTGGGTGATTGTTCTGAGCCTCTCTCCATCGTCCACGCCCCAAGAGAGAGCCACAAGAACTGGGCGTGTGGGGTCTTCCGGTTCCACAAGGACATCTATCATGTCAGGGGTGTACACGAAGTAACGCATCTGTTTCCTTCGCTCATCCCAGAAGGGGCGGACACCCACAAGCCCTGTGAGCAGGGTGAGCTCGTCCACCGTCTGG
>WGFS01000027.1 GCA_015492115.1 Aquificaceae bacterium | reverse complement strand
TTTGACGGTATGGACTCCGAGCGTGCCAAGAGGGAGATAACGGAAGGGCTGAAGGAGAAGGGGCTCGGAGAACCGAAGGTGACTTACAGGCTGAGGGACTGGAACGTCTCCCGGCAGAGGTACTGGGGGACGCCGATACCCATAGTTTACTGCGAGAGGTGCGGGACTGTTCCCGTTCCCGAAGAGGAGCTCCCCGTGAAACTGCCCCTTGATGTGAAGTTCACCGGAAGGGGAAACCCCCTCCAGACCTCGGAGGAGTTCGTCAAGACCACCTGCCCAAAGTGTGGGGGACCAGCTAAGAGGGAGACGGACACGATGGACACCTTCTTTGACTCCTCCTGGTACTTCCTCAGGTACTGCGACCCTGAGAACGAGGATCTCCCCTTTGATAGAAAGAAGGCTGACTACTGGATGCCCGTTGACACTTACATAGGCGGTATAGAGCACGCGGTCCTGCACCTTCTCTACGCGAGGTTCTTTCAGAAGTTCCTCAAGGACATAGGCATGGTCAGAGACGACGAGCCCTTTGAGAGGCTCATAACCCAGGGGATGGTTCTCAAGAAGTGGGTCAGCATAGGCAGGCTCCTTGAACATCTGGGACTGAGCGAGGAAGATGAACTTGATAAGTTGAAGGAGAAACTGAGAGAACTTGAGGAGGTGTGCTGAGATGATGACCAGAGAGTTTGAGATGGGTATAGGGCTGATCAAGAGGTTTAAAGAGACCCTTGAGGAGATCGCAAAGGCGGGTTCGCCAGAGGAGGCTAAGCCTCTCATAGAGCAGATAAAGCACCCCGTGTTCGGAGCTATGGCTCAGATAAAGGTCGGGCAGGGACCTCTGAAGGAAGAGCTCCTTGAGAGCCTGGCTGTTGTGGTCTCCCAGTTTAGGGAGCTGAACGACCTTGAAGCCCTGAAGAGAGCCATAGGGGAGGTCTTAAACCTGACGGAGCAGGCAGAAAAACTCGCTCAGGAAGGGGCTGAGCAGAAGGGATGATAAGACATCTGATAAAGGGGGGTATGGTCATTGACCCCTCTCAGGGACTTCTGGGAATATACGATGTCCTGATAGAGGGGGACAGGGTAAAGAGGATAGAGGAGGAGATATTTGAGCCCGAGGCGGAGATAATAGACGCTAAGGGGCTCATAGTTGCCCCGGGCTTTGTTGACCTTCACGTTCACTTCAGAGACCCGGGTCAGACCTACAAGGAGGACATACTCTCTGGGAGCAAGTCCGCGGTCGCAGGGGGGTTCACGACGGTCGTCTGTATGCCCAATACGGAGCCACCCATAGACTCTCCAGAGACAGCCGAGTACGTCAGGGCAAAGGCTAACTGCTGGGGTATATGCAACGTCCTCCCCGCGGGGACTATAACCAAGGGAAGGAGAGGAAGGGAGCTCTCGGACTTTTACGCTCTTAAGGAGGCAGGCTGTGTAGCCTTCACCGACGACGGTTCTCCGGTTATGGACTCCAGAATAATGAGGAGGGCTCTTGAGCTCTCAGCCCAGCTCGGGGTTCCCATAATGAACCACTGCGAGGACGACAGCATAGCTGTTGGTTCGGTGAACGAGGGTGAGGTCTCCGCACTCCTCGGGCTATCAACCAGACCTCCGGAGGCTGAGGACGTCCTGAATGCAAGGGACTGCGTTCTCTCCTACCACACCGGTGGACACATCCACATACAGCACCTCACCACCTCCCTCGGTGTTGATATGGTCAGGTACTTCAAGGATAAGGGGGCAAAGGTAACCTGCGAGGTGAACCCGAACCACCTCCTCTTTACTGAAGAGGAGGTTCTCAGGAGCGGTGCGGACGCGAGGATAAACCCACCTCTGAGGAAGGAGGAGGACAGGGAGGCTCTCAGAAAAGCCCTCTCCGACGGGACTGTGGACTGTATAGCAACAGACCATGCCCCCCATGCGAGCTTTGAGAAGGGTATTGTTGAGAATGCACTCCCGGGTATGATAGGTCTGCAGACCGCCCTGCCAATAATGCTGGAGCTCGTCTCAAGGGAGTATCTCTCGTTAATAAAGCTCGTGGAGCTCATGTCCACGAACCCTGCGAGGATAATAGGGATACCGGCGGGCACTCTCAAGGAGGGCTCCCCCGCGGACATAGTTATATTTGACCTCAAGAAGGAGTGGGTTCTGAATGAGGAGACGAACTTCTCCAAGAGCAGGAACACCCCCCTCTGGGGCAGGACGCTCACGGGAAAGGTGATATACACCATAAAGGGTGGCAAGCTCGTGTATAAAGATTAATAACCATGGGAATATTCAAAGAGGATCTCATAAACTTCGGGAACCTGATAAACACGGAGGTTGAGGTCAAGCTCACACCTGAGGACTTCAGAAGGGTCTATCCAGACCTTGAGTTCGGGTTCTCGGACAGGCTCGTGAAGATAAGGGGCAGGAAGAAGGGGTTTTTCTTCAGGAAGAGTTACGAGTTCAGGGGAGGTCAGGACGAGAGGAAGGTGTACAACGTAAGGGAATTTGAGACTGAGGACATGGGCATATACCTCCCCATAATATCAAGGAGTGGGTTTGAGGATCTCCTCAGCAGGGAAGGTATGGAGCCTGAGGGTGATCACCTGAAGCTCAGTATTTTTGAGGTTCTGAAGAGATCCGAGATCTACAAGGACATACCGGACGCCTTCAAGGACAAGCTGATGATAACGAGGTACAAGGTCAGGGACGGCTACCTCTCAGTTTTCATAACCGTTACCAAGTGAGACTTCAGTCAAAGACCACAGTCCTGTTTTCGTAAACGAGAACCTTCCTCTCAAGGTGCCACTTCACAGCTCTCGCGAGGACTATCCTCTCAATGTCCTTTCCCTTTCTTATGAAGTCCTCAAGGGAGTCCCTGTGGGAGACCCTTATTATGTCCTGCTCAATTATGGGTCCCTCGTCAAGCACCTCGGTAACGTAGTGGCTCGTAGCCCCTATTATCTTCACGCCCCTCTCGTAGGCTCTGTGGTAGGGCTTCGCCCCCGGGAAGGCGGGAAGGAAGGAGTGGTGTATGTTTATTATCCTGTTTCTGTACCTGTTCACAAAGTCCTCCGAGAGTATCTGCATGTACCTCGCGAGTATTACCACATCTATTCCGTGGTTTTCAAGGAGCTTCAGCTCCTTCTCCTCCGCAGACTTCTTGTTTTCTTTCGTTTTCGGTATGTGGTAGTAGGGCACTCCAAAGAACTCTGAGAGGGGTCTCATATCTTCATGGTTGCTTATCACGAGCACAGGTTCTCCCCTCAGCTCACCGCTCTGGAACCTCTGCATCAGGTCGTAAAAGCAGTGCTCCTGCTTTGAGACGAATATGGCTACCCTCTGGAGCTGGTCGCTGAAGTGGAGGGTGTAGTTCATTGAGAACCTCTCCGCTATGGGTCTGAAGGCGGGCTCTATCTTCTCTCTCGGGATGTTGAAATCCTTTATGTCCCACTCAACCCTCGCGAAGAATATGCCCTTCTGGGAGTCTATGTGCTGGTCAAAGTGGAGTATGTTCCCCCCGTTGTCAGCTATGAAGCCGGCGATCTCCCTCACTATCCCCTTTCGGTCTGGACAGGATACAAGGAGTATGGCGCTCTCCATCACTCCTGGTTCTTCTCAAGCCTCTTAGCCCTCAGTTTCTGTTTCCTGAGCCGTTCGTTCTTTAACCTCTCCTTCAAGGTTTTGGGTCTTGGTCCCCTCCTGTTTCCATCGCTGTCACCCGCGTAAACCGCCTGGTTCAGTAGCTCTTCACGTTTCCTCTCCTCAAGGGTTCTCTCCTCCTCTATCTCCTCCTGGGACTTGAGCTGAACCTGAAGGAGTGTGGATACGGTGTGGCTCTTTATGTTGTGGAGTAGCTCTTCAAAGAGCTCAAAGGCTTCCCTCTTGTACTCTACGAGAGGATCCCTCGCCGCGTAACCCCTCAGGTATATGCCTTCTCTGAGTCTGTCAAGGACGTGGAGGTGCTCCCTCCAGAGGGTGTCCAGTATGTTGAGAAGCACTATCCTCTCCAGCTCCCTCATTGCGTCCGGACTTCCTATCTCCTTCTCTTTCTCCTCGTAGAGCTCCTTTAACCTTTCGTGCAGGGCGTTTATCAGCTCTTCCTTGTCCCTGACCTTGGGTATCTCTATATCCTTTCCTGTCCACTCTTTCAGGAAGTTCCTCAGGGGTTCAAGCTCCCAGAGTTCAGGGTCCTCCTCGGGAAGGAGTCTCTCCACTTCATGCTCAAGGACGTCCCTCATGAACTCGTATATCTCCTCCTTGAGGTTTTCCCCCTCAAGGATATCCCTCCTGAGGGCGTAGATGACCTCCCTCTGGGTGTTCATGACGTTGTCGTACTCAAAGAGCCGTTTTCTTATCTGGAAGTTCTGAGCCTCCACCCTCTTCTGGGCGTTCTGGAGAGCCTTCGTCACCATCCTGCTCTCTATGGGCTCCCCTTCGGGTATCTTGAGCATGTCCATCAGCTTTCCTACCCTGTCCCCTCCGAAGAGCCTCAGGAGGTCGTCCTCAAGGGAGAGAACGAACCTTGACTCCCCGGGGTCTCCCTGCCTGCCTGCCCTACCCCTGAGCTGGTTGTCTATCCTCCTTGACTCGTGCCTCTCAGTCCCTATCACGAGCAGTCCACCGAGCTTCCTGACGGTATCCTTCTCCTTCTCCGTCACCTCGTAGGCGGACTCAAAGGCTCTCTTCCACTCCTCCTCGTTTGCCTCCTCAGGGTTCTTGCCCCAGGACTGGAGAAGTTCCTTAGCCATGTACTCCGGGTTGCCTCCGAGGAGTATGTCGGTTCCTCTACCCGCCATGTTTGTCGCTATGGTCACAGCCCCCACCCTACCTGCCTGGGCGATTATCTGAGCCTCCTTCTCGTGGTGCTTTGCGTTCAGTATGTTGTGGGGTATCCCTTTCTTGAGTATGTCCCTGACCTTCTCTTCAAACTCCTCATCGCTCATACCGTATTCGTTCTTGAGCTTCTGGATCCTCTCCTTCACCTCCTCCTTCTCAAGGAGCTTTCTTATGAGCTTCCTGTTCTTCAGGAGGGAAGAAAGCTGTTCGTTGTCCTCTATGGACACCGTTCCCACGAGGACGGGTCTCCCGAAGAGGTAGTTAAGGAGTATCTCCTCAACGACCTTCTCCCACTTCTCCTTCTTGGTTTTGTAAACGAGATCCGGGAGGTCTTTCCTTATCATGGGTCTGTGGGTGGGTATAACAACCACGTCAAGCCCGTATATCTCTCTGAACTCAAGGGCTTCCGTTTCCGCAGTTCCCGTCATACCCGCGAGCTTACGATAGAGCTTGAAGTAGTTCTGGAAGGTTATGGACGCGAGGGTCTGGTTCTCCTCCTTGACCTTTACCCCTTCCTTGACCTCTATAGCCTGGTGGAGCCCGTCCGACCACCTTCTTCCAGGGAGAACCCTTCCGGTGAACTCGTCAACTATGAGGACCTCTCCGTCCCTCACTATGTAGTGAACGTCCTTCTTGAAGAGGTGGTGAGCCCTGATGGACTGCACTATCGCGTGGAGGAGGTCTATGTGCTTTAGGTCGTACAGATTGTCTATGTTCAACAGCTTTTCTATCTTATCTATCCCCTCCTCCGTAAGGGTCACGTTCCTGTTCTTCTCGTCAACCTTGAAGTCCCTGTCCTTTTCAAGCTTCCTTACCACCGCGTCAGCGGTCTTGTAAACCTCTATGTCCACCTGAGCGGGACCTGATATTATGAGGGGCGTCCTCGCCTCGTCTATCAGTATGGAGTCCACCTCGTCCACTATGGCGTAGTTGTGCCCCTTTACTTGGACTATGTCATCCTTGGAGAAAGCCATGTTGTCCCTGAGGTAGTCAAAACCGAACTCGTTGTTCGTTCCGTAGGTTATGTTGGCGCTGTAAGCGTCCCTCCTGTCAACCTCCTTCAGGACTGTGAAGAAAGCCTTCTTTGCGTCAATGTTTACCTTTTCCGAGGGTATGGTCTCATCAAAGTTCCCCCCGGGCCACACCCTCAGGTCTTTCTCTATCGCCGTCTTGAACGCTTCCTCGTCAGCCCACTCAACCCTGTAGGAGAGTCCATCTGAGTTTATGACCCCGACCTCAAGTCCGAGGAACTTGTATATGGCTCCCATCCACTGGGCGTCCCTCCGGGCAAGGTAATCGTTCACGGTGACCACGTGCACGCCCTCGTCGGTCATCCCGTTGACCGCGGCTGACAGGGTCGCAACGAGGGTCTTACCCTCACCCGTCTTCATCTCCGCTATCTTCCCCTGATGGAGAACGAAACCGCCTATAAGCTGAACGTCAAAGTGCCGGAGTCCCAGAGTCCTCTTTCCTGCCTCCCTCACCAGCGCAAAAGCCTCAACCACCTCGTCCGTTATCTTCCCCCTCGCTATCTGTTCCTTAAGCTCCTCGTTCAGCCTTATGTTGTCGTAGAGTTCCTGGGCTCTTCTTACAAGCTCACTGTTTGACAACCCGTCAAGCTCTCTCTCAAGCTCGTTCACCCTTTTTACATAGGGTCTGAGCCTCTTGATCTCCCTTTCGTTCTTGGTGCCAAGGATCCTTTTTAAAACCCATCCAATCATATTTAACTCCCAAGTGTTTTAATTTAAATAGTTTAAAATAAAACTGCAAGGTAACAGGGTGAAGGCGGAAGACAGACAGGAGCTGATAGGACTTTTAAGAAAGACCATTTATGAGCTTACGGGAAACTACTACCCCGACGAGAGGATGAAGATACTTGAGTACAAGATAGAGAGGCTCTTAAAGAGCCTGAATGTAAAGGTGAGCACGCCCGACGGTATAGTCTCCTTCTTCCTTAAAGACCCGGAGAATAAGAAGCTCCTCATAGACCTGATGACAGTTCCTGAGACGAGATTCTTCAGGGAGAGAGAACAGCTTGAGGTTCTCTTTGACCGGTTTCTTAGAGGGAAACATCAGCTTGACATGGCGAGCGTCGGTTGTTCCATGGGACAGGAGCCCTACACCCTCGCCATGATGATGGCGAAGAGGGGTATCGTGGGTAAGGTTGTTGGTATGGACATAAACGAGGAGGTTTTAAAGAAGGCGCGCTCCGGTATATACGATGCAAACGAGCTCAAGGACATACCAGAGGAGTACAGAAACTACGTGTCGTTGGAGGGGAAGTTCCTGAAGATCAAACCAGACGTAAAGCGCATGGTTGAGTTCCGTCAGGTAAACCTGATAGAGCGTCAGAGCTTTCAACCCCTTCAGTGCAGGTTCAACGTGGTTCTGTGCAGGAACGTCCTGATATACTTTGACAGCAAGTCCAAGAGGGTAGCGCTCTCAAACCTCAGGAGCATACTGAAGAGGGACGGTCTGCTCGTGATATCCTCAACGGAGATACTCAACAGGGAGTACTACGACCTCTTTGAGCCCATAAAGGAAGGAAAGTTCTTTTTCTACAAAAAGAGGGAGATGAAAGATGATAAGAGTCCTTGTGGTTGACGACTCACCCTTCATAAGGCTCGCTCTGAAGAAGCTTATGAGCTCAGCTGAAGACATTGAGGTCATCGGTGAGGCTAACAACGGTAAGGAGGCGATACGACTCGTCCAGAAGCTCAAGCCTGACGTGGTTACCCTTGACGTGAACATGCCCGTAATGGACGGTCTCACAGCCCTCGGTGAGATAAAGAAGGTATGTCCCCAGTGCAGGGTCATAATGATAAGCGCGCTCACCAAGGAGGGCGCCCGGGAGACGATAGAGGCTCTTGAGAAGGGTGCCATAGACTTCATAACCAAGCCTGCGGACTATCAGGAGCTATTTAAGTTCAAAGAGGAGATCATCTCAAAGATAAGGGCTGTCTATGAGACCAGGACGAGACCTGAGCCCATACCCGCGAAGGCTATACCGAAGAAGGAAGTGAAGGGAGAGTTCAACTTACCGCCTGTGGTTTCCATAGGCATATCCACCGGTGGACCCCAGACATTGAGCGCTGTCCTCCCAAGGCTCCCCTCAGACTTCCCTTCTCCCATACTCATAGCCATACACATGCCGGATACCTTTACAGCCACCTTTGCCAGACACCTGAACTCCATGTGCAAGCTTGAGGTCAAGGAGGCGGAGGAGGGAGAGGTAATAAGAAGGGGAACAGTTTACGTTTCCAGGGGAAGGGTTCACATGGTTCTCAAAGGCACGCCCGAGAGGGCGTTCGTCACCTACGTGAAGGACGATTCCTACGTTTACAAGCCTTCCGCTGACATTCTGCTCTCCTCTTCCGCGAAGGTGTTTGGAAGGAACACCATAGGTGTTGTCATGACGGGCATGGGCAACGATGGCTCGGAAGGCATAGTTGAGGTGAAAAAGGCGGGTGGAGTGACCGTTGCGGAAGATCCCAAGACAGCCATACTCTGGGCTATGCCTGAGAACGCTATAAAGACCGGTGCTGTTGATTACGTGGTGCCGAAGGAGAAGCTCCCCGAACTTCTCATAAAGCTCGCCAGCAGGGTGAGGGCTTAGCTCAGGTACCCGGCTTCAACGCCTATGCAGGCGTTGTAAACGAACTTTATCCTGTCCCTGTACTTCTCTATTACCTCGTAGTTCTCGGCACCTGGCTGAAGCCACACCACCTTTGCACCCACCTCAATAGCTTCCTGGACTATAGGCTCAATATGGGCTGGGTTCCTGTAAACGTTTACTATGTCTATGGGTTCTGGAACTTCTCTGAGAGAAGGAAGAACCTTTATTCCGAGTATCTCCTGACCTGCGTACTTGGGGTTTATTAGGTAAACCCTGTGTTTTCCCTTCCTGACCACTTTCTCTGTGGTGTAGTAAGAGGGTCTCTCGGGGTTTGAGGATATACCTATGACAGCTATAACCTTTGCCTCCTTCAGAGCTTCCAGGGCATCGTCCCTGTGCTGTACCTCTGCCATCCTGTTCCTCCTGAAGGTCTGGTAATGGTGGGCGGTGGCGGACTCGAACCGCCGACCTCCATCGTGTGAGGATGGCGCTCTCCCATCTGAGCTAACCGCCCGACTATTTAATTATAGTCCCTTCCTTGAGCTCCTTTACCCTTCCGGCAAGCTCTTCAAACTTCCTCTCAGCGGTGAGTTTGACGAGGAGACTTCCAACCACCACCCCGTCCGCAAACCCGGATATCCTCCTGGCGTGCTCTCCCCTTGACACACCGAAGCCAACCACGACGGGTTTATCACAGCACTCCCTGTAGGTGCTGATGTTATTCTCAAGCTCCTCAAAGGGAAGCTCCGTCCTTGCACCTGTCGTTCCAGTTATGGAGACGAAGTAAACCATGTCATCAGACTTCTCGCATATCAGTTTCAGGCGCTCTTTCGTGCTCGTGGGTGATGCAAGGAGAACCAGGGACAGATCGTGCCTTCTCATCTCATCCTTCAGCTCCCCACATTCCTCGGGTGGCAGGTCTGGGACTATAAAACCGCTCACACCGCTCTCCCTTGAAAGCTCGCAGAACCTCTCGTGCCCTATGCGGAATATAGGATTGTAATAGGTCATCAGGAGTATGGGGACCTCAGGAAACCTCTCCTTTATTCTCCGAGACGCTTCAAAGACATGCTCAGACCTTATGCCGTTCCTGAGGGCAACCTCGTGGGCTAACTGTATGGTGGGTCCGTCCGCAACAGGGTCTGAGAAGGGGAAGCCGAGCTCAAGTATATCCGTTCCGTTTTCCAGAGCTATCTCTACAGCCTTCAGAGAGCTATCGTAATCCGGGTACCCCACCATGAGGTAGGAAACCAAGGCTCTCTCTCCTCGCTCTCTTAAACTCTTGAACTTCTCTCTCAGCTCTGACATATCTCGTACTTTACCTCTATCTGCGTAGAGTTTCTGAGCATGGCGTGCACACTGCAGTACTTCTCCACAGAAAGATCTATAGCCTGTTCAACAGCCTCAGGTTCAACCTTTCCCCTTATCCTGTACAGGATCTCTATGCTCTCGTACACGCGCGGGTGCGCGTCTCTCCTGAAACCCTTCACCTCTATCTCAATGTCCTCAACGGGCTGTCTCTTCTTTTTAAGGATGGTGTAAACGTCAACTCCGGAACATCCTGCAAGGGCACTAAGGAGTAGCTCCATAGGCTTTAGACCCTTTTCACCCACCTCTATTCTTCCGGAAGGCATCTCCGCGGTGTAGGCTCCCTCTCCAGACAGTTTTAGAAGAACTCTCTTCTCCTCCATAGGAGGAAGAATTATAAGGGAAAAGGAAAAAAAGAGGAAGGGGGCGGTCCAGAGGGGCTGGACTCGTAGCTACCCAAGAGCAGCCATACTGGACTTAGAAAACGAACCTGAACTGGAGGGTTATAGCATCGTTGTCTATCTTGTTCCTCTCCTCGTCATACTTCTGATACTCAAGGGTCCATCCGAGGAGCTTTGCCCTGTCGTACCAGTAGTTGATTCCCACAGAGGTTACCTTTATCTTTCCGAGGGTAGAATTATCTTTACCTCTTTTTGAAGGTCCTATGAAGTTCGCAGCGTCACCGTAGGCACAAGTATTGCTTCCACATGGGGCTTCTTTAATATCTGGATTCCATACGTAGTAACTGACGTAAGGCTCCCAGAGGTGAACGCTTCCCGGGTTTATCAACCATGCAGCCTTTGCTATAAACCATTTGTTTTTGAAGGTTTCACTTGGCTTTGAGGAAGATAGCCATACCCCCTTGAACTGGTGCTGACCCACCTCACCTATGAGAGTCAAAGGTCCGTAGTGAACTGCGAGATCCGCACCGTACATACGCATATCCACAGGGTGATTTGCAACGTTGCTGAACTGAGCGAACGGATTGGGGAGTATCATGTAGGGAACCCTTACCTGAACCGAACCGGCACCCGGCTGAAGTGCACCGTTTCCTTTGACCCCAGGGGCTGGTCCCTGAACATCTGTTATCAACTCCTGATCTATGTCGTTCTGCATGGCGTAGGATAGCCCGAGGGTTACGCCCTTTCTCTTTCCAAGGTATGTGTCCCTGTAAAGCCAGTTGTACCCCTTCGGTTTGCCTTCAGGTTTACCCAGCATGAGGGTCGTCCTGAAGGTGTAAAGGAAGGAGTCCTTTGAGTTGCTCCTGAGCTGAGACAGGCACTTAGCGAAGGCTGTTCCCGATGTACATGCGGGATCAACCGTTCCCGTATTACCTACTCTCGCAGTCTCATCCCAGGGTTGTTCTATACCCTTAAAGCCGTCAAATACACCGAAGAAGCCGTCCCAAGTTATCCTCCTGAACCCTTTTGCCTTGTTGCCCTTCCTCACGTGGATGAAACCACCGTACGCCCTTCCCGTTACGTTTGCGACCGTAAAGTGTGTCCACCTGAGCGTAGCGAAGGTCCTGTCGGACTCAAGGTTATCAAAACCAGTCCTTCCGTACTGCTCCCTGCCGAGAGGAACCCTTGGGAAACCGAGGTGGGCGTCTATTATCCACCCTTTGGCGTCAAACATCTGGCTGAGAATGAACTTCAGGTCAAGCTCGTGGAGTGCAATGCTCCTGGCACCCAGCAAACCGCCCTGTCTCATATAACCCTGTGGCTGTCCTCCAAAGGGTGCTATGTAAGAATCCCTTCCAACGTTATTAAGCCTCACAACGAAGTTGAACTTGAACCACTTGTTGTAGCTTCCTCCCATTCTCAACCTTATCCTTCTGAAGGATGTGTCAAAGTTGCTCTTGGGTGCCTTTATAAAGTTGGGTCTGTTCTTGTCGTCTATCTTCTGGTATCTGAACCAGGTCTCTATAAGGAAGTTGATGTCAAGGAACTGCTGGGTAGAAGCACTCCACACCCTTATGGCGTGGGAGGTTTCAGGCGTAAAGAGGGCTACCGCTCCAAGCGCTACCCCTGCAAGAGCTAACTTTCTCATACCTATCCCCTCCTTCTATGAGATTACTGAACCTTTATGTAAGCGTAACCGAGCGTCTGAAGGTGGGCTACCGTTCCAACCCCAGAGGGAACTATCTTCACGAAATCATAGAGTTTCCCTGCGAGCTTTGCTCTCTTTACCGTTATACCGCAGACGTAGAACTCAACCCCGTACTGACGGAGTTCCTCCATCTTTATCCTCAGCGCCTTCTGGTCTATGGGTTCCTTTGCCCACTTTGTTCCCCTGAGGTCTTTGAGGAGGAACTTTGCACCAGCTCCGTGGGAGACAACGACGATCTTTATCTTGAAGGGGTCAAAGTCGTAAACGGAGAGGTGGTTGGTTATGTTCCTGAGCATGACCTTGAACCTCTTCTCCTGAGGGAAGTCTGCGTGGTAGAGAACGTTTACCTTTGCCTCCTTCTTCAGGTCGTCAAAGCTCAGCCTTATGTTCTTGGCGGATGCGACAGTGCTCAGTATGGGAACAGACATCGCCGCCGCTCCCATCTTGAAAAAATCTCTTCTGTCCATGACTCACACCTCCTCTGGTTTTCCTCCGCTTATGCAAACCGCATGCCAAAACTGGAAACGCCTGTATGACATAGATCTCCTGTGTTTTAAAGGACCCTTCGGGTGGGGGTTAACTTGTCAAAGTGGCAAGCTCTTTGCCAGAATGGCAATCACTCTATGCCGTAGTTCTCAAGTTTTCTGTAAAAAGTCCTCAGGGGTATGCCGAGTATCTCTGAAGCCCGCTTCTTGTTGAAGTCAACCTGCCTGAGAACCTCAAGTATGTACTCCTTCTCAAGCTCCTTTATCGTTTTGAAGCCTCCCTTGTCCCTGTGAGTGGTGAAGAGGCAGGATATGTCCTCCGAATCTATCTCCTTTGAGTCCGAGAAGAGAACAGCCCTTTCCACTATGTTCTTCAACTCCCTGACGTTCCCGTACCATGGATAAGAGAGGAGGGAGTTTTCAGCCCTCCTGGTGAATCCCCTTATCCTTTTTGAGTACTTTCTGTTGAATTGCTCAAGGAAGTGGTAGGCGAGGGGAAGTATATCCTCCTTTCTCTCCCTCAGAGGTGGTATATGTATCTCAACCACATTCAGCCTGTAGTACAGGTCTTCCCGGAACTCTTCCTTCCTAACCATCTCCTTCAGGTCCCTGTTGGTTGCGGTTATAATCCTCACATCGCTCTCTATCTCCCTTCTGCCACCGATCCTGTAAAATCTCCTGGTCTCTATTGCCCTGAGTAGCTTTGCCTGCAGGGTAAGCTCCATCTCACCGATCTCGTCAAGGAAGAGGGTGCTCCCGTCCGCAAGTTCAAAGAAGCCCTCCTTACCCCTGTCCGCACCTGTGAAGGAACCCTTCTCGTAACCAAAGAGTTCAGCTTCCATCAGCTCCTTGGGTATTGACGCTATGTTCAGGGCTACCATCGGCTTATCAGCCCTGTCGCTGTTTCTGTGGATTATGTTTGCCACCACCTCCTTCCCCACACCAGACTCTCCCGTTATCAGGACAGGGCAGTCGGAGCAGGCTATACGCTCAACCTTATCTATAACCTCCTTCATTGCCCTGCTTTCAAAGATAAAGCCTGTGTAGTCTATGGAGAGATCCTTCTCCTTCCTGTAGAGCAGGTTCTCTCTCTTCAGTCCCCTGGACTCAAGGGCTTTCCTGACCGTTATCTCCACCTCCCTGAGAGAGCAGGGTTTTGTAAGGAAATCGTAGGCACCGAGCTTTATAGCCTCCACAGCTGTCTTTATGGTTCCGTGCCCTGTCAGAACTATCACCTCCGTAAGGGGCGTGTTCTCCCTGACCCATTCCAGGAGATCCATCCCGTTCCCGTCCGGCAGGAAGAGGTCAAGGAGAACTACCGAGAAATCCTTTTCCTCAAGGAGATCGTAGGCGGACTCAAGGTCACCCGCACCTTCCACGTGGTAACCGGCAGATTCAAGATGTTCCTTCAGTAGCTCCCTGAGGTCTGTTTCGTCTTCAACCACAAGTATCCTCATTCCCTACCTTCTGTTACGTATATCTCTGCGACCGCACCTCCACCCGGTCTGTTCCGTATCTTAACATCTCCTCCCAGATTGCGCATGAGCCGTCTCGCTAAGGGAAGTCCCAGTCCTGTCCCGTAGGGTTTGGTCGTGTAGAAGGGCTTGAAGACCTTCTCAACTTCTTTCACCCCGGGTCCTTCGTCCTCAATCCTCCAGACTATGCTTCCAGAGCTGTTCAGCAACTTTATGCTTACCCTTCCTCCCTCTGGAGATGCGTCTATGGCGTTGTCTATCACGTTTATCAGAACCTGCTCTATCTGCCAGGGAAATGTAAAGAGCTTCTTTCCGTTCAGTGAGCTCTCAAACTCTATTCTCACTCCCTTCCTCTTTGCCTTGGGGGCAAGCATTCCTATGGCGTCTATGGTGAGCTCCTCCGGTTTTATGTAGTCAGGCTTCCCCTCAAAGGGTTTTCCCACATCCAGAAGCTTCCTCACAGTCTCCGCACACTTCCGAGCCTGCTTGAGTATTACCTCAGCCCTCTTCTTAGCCTCCTCGTCCTGAGAGGTCAGGGATATGCTCTCCGCATAGCCCATTATAGACGCGAGGGGATTGTTTATCTGATGGGCGACGGAGCAGGCTATCTCTCCCGCAAGGGAGAGCTTTGAGGTTTGCTCAAGGAGAACCTTCAGTTCCTTCTCCTGGGATACGTCCCTCAGTCTCCAGAGTATGTAAAGGTTTCCCTCTATCCTGAGAACTTCCTGCCTGAGCTGGCAGAAGGCATCCCCCTTCAATCTAACCTTCTTCTCGGAGAAGAAGAGGCTCATGAGAGGGAGCTCCTCACCTATGAGCTCCTTCATGTGCTTCCCTATCAGCTCCTCCTTACTCACCCGGAAGGTATCAAGGATAGTCCTGTTTACGTCTATGATCCTCCTCTCGGAATTGAAGACTATGACCCCGTCAAGGGTGTTCTCAAATAGAGACAGGTAAAGTTTTCTCTCCTCCTGGAGTCTGCTTATCAGGTTCTCAAAAGCCTGTGACAGTTCACCCACCTCATCTCCCGCAGTTATGGGCTTCCTTATATTCCTCTCCTCCCAGGATATTACGTAGTTCTTAAGGTCTTCAAGGGGCTTGAATATCCTGAGAAAGACAAATATGGCAAAGGTTCCAACGCTCAGCATGAAAACAGAGCCCGCAAGGAGAGCCTTCTGCTGGAAGCTGTAAAGGGGTTGAAGAACCGCACTTATGGGCTCCTCCACGAAGACTGACCACTTACCATCGTTGCTCTTCGCATACACACCTACAACGTCCGTACCGGTTATGCTTGACCTGTATATACCCTTCCTCGCAGGGATCCTCTTCCTCTCGGAGAACCTCATATCGCTGAAGGCCAGTATGTTGCCCTCTCCATCTGTCAGAAACACCTCAACGCTGGGAGTGGGCTTTGTAGAGATAACGGACTGCCAGAAGAGGGAAAGGTCAAGGGAAAAGACGAAGAAACCTCTGATAACCCCGTTCTCAAGATCAGGAACCACGAAGCGCAGGAAAGGCTCTTTGTACTGGGTGTAAAGTATCCCCAGTATCCTCTTTGAGCTGTCTATCTTTATGAACTTGTCAAACTCTGGCTCTGAGTTCTCCCTGCTCGCGTAGCTCATGAGTATGCCGTCGGGTGAGTAAAAGGCACCTTCAAATATACCCTTCACGTGTCCGGTAATTCTCCATATTATCTCCTCCTCGGAGAAGCCGAAGTTTCTGTACAGATATACCGCTGAGTCTGTCTCGGACATGACCCTCTCAAGGAAGAGCTCCACCCGGTTGACCACCGAAGAGGCGTAAAGGCTGTGAAACCTGAGCCTGTCCTCAAGTATCTTCTCCTTCATAGCTGAGTTGTGGTAGAAGTAAAGGGCGAGGGGGATGAGGGTCAGTATTATCAGAAGTAGAACCACCCTCGCCTTGAGGGAGAGCCTCATTTCACGACCTCGTCCACGTAGGTGAAGAACTCCCGGTTGTAGTCCACACCCAGCTCCCTGAGGGCGCTCTCGTTCACCGCAAGGCGTGGATAGTATGCCCTCTCAAAGGGAACGTGCTCAACCGGTGTCCCGTTGAGGATCTTGTAGGCTATGTGTGCGGCCTGGAAGCCCTGTTCATATCCCGACGTTCCGTAGGCTACATGGCACCCCTTCCTCACCAAGCCGGGGGATGGACAGAAAACGGGCACCTGATGGAAGTTGGCGTAGTGAAGTATGTAAGTCGTCAGGAAGTTCTCCGTGTAAAAGCAGGGGGTTATTATTATCGCTTTGTAACCGTCCTCTCTCATGTTGCTTATTATGTATTCAAGCTCTCTGACGTCCTTTACGTTCAGGGGAACTACCTTTATGCCAAACTTCCTGCCAGCGCGGATCGTTATCCTCGTTGCGTTCTTTGAGGCTTCAAACTGGGGGTTGCAGAACACCAGGACTTTTTTAATGTTGGGGAACATCTTTGAGAACAGCTCAACCCTCTTCTCCATCAGCTCCGCGTTCAGGTTATCAACACCGGTTATATTCTCCGAAGGTCTGGATAAACTCTTTGTCAACCCCCACTGGAGTATGCTCGTACCACCGAGTATGACCACAGGTGTTTTAAGTTTTCCGCTTGCGGTCTTGACCATGTAAGCCTCCAAGCTCCCTCCCGCAAGGATCAGATCGTAGTCTTCCTCCCTGAGAGCGAGCTCCTGTGCAAGCTCCCTCATCCGTGCGAGGGTGTTGTTGCCCTCGTAGAGGGTGTACTTTACCCTGTTAACGCCCAGGTTCTTCAGCCCATCCTGAAAGCCTTTAACCTTCGCCTTTCTTCCCTCTCCCGATATAAAGACCGCGATCCTGTACTCTTGCCTCTCTTCCTTGCAGGAGAGAAGGCTCATCACCAAGAGCAGAAGCAGGAGAATTCTCATACTACTGAAAATATACCCTCCCCTTGCCTTCACGGAAATAAATTACACTAATCACCATGATAAGAATACTTTTTGTTCTTTCTCTGGTGTTCATCTTTGCATGCGAGAACAAGCCCTCTTCCCGGGATATAGAGAGAGAGCTTGAAGCGAGGTACAGGTTCTTCGGCGACGTTGAAGATGTGAGGATCCTCAACATGGTCAGGCTGGACGAGAACACATACTTTGCTCAGGTAAAGTACGGCGTTAGGTTCAAGAAGAGCATAGACGAGCTTGAGAAGGAGATCAGCGAAAAGCTCAGGAGGGCGGATGTGTACAGAAACCTGAGCCTCTTCGTGAACATCGTTGCCCTGAACGAGCTTGTGAGCAAGTGTGGCAGGCTCTACATAGAGAGAGGAAGGGTCTGTTACATCACTGAGAGCATAAAGATAGTCAATATAAGAGGAAGCTGGGTTATACAGAGGTAGAGGACCGCCCCGGAGGGCGGTTTGCTCCCATCAATAACCTACCTGCTTGAGTATCCTCTTTCTGTAAATCCAGAGAAGGGCTCCCATGAGTATGAAGTAGCCGATCGTAACCACACCCATGAGAGCTCTCTTTGCCTTCTCGCCAGCGGGAGGTTCGTTAACCGACCTCAGATAGGCGACGATCTTGGCAACCTTCTGGGGAGCCTCCTTGTCATACTCTGGGAAGAAGAGCTTTGGCATTGATGTTCCGGGTAGAACCTTCTGAGGATCTGATATGAAGTTATAGAGGTAGCCTGCACCTCTGGCAAGGTACATGGTGGACAGATCTGGAGGAACCTTTCCAAGGGACGCTTTCAGGTTCTGAAGGTCTGATACCGCTACAGCCTCATAGACATCCCTTGGGACGAAGTATCCCCTCACCTTCAGTTTGCCGTCCTTCCTCTCCAGAATTGGCTTGCCCTGAGTCTTCTCTATACTTGACCATTCCGGTTTGGCTGTAACAGACATGAGGTATAAACCATCGTATCTAAGAGAGTGACAGCTTGTGCAGTTCTGTTTGAAGAGCTCTCTACCCTCAACAGCGGACTTGGGGTCTCCTATTATCTTCTCTGCCTCATCGGGGAGTTCATACTCCTCGTGAGGTGCAAAGGGGTTGTATATCCATATAACGAAGAAGAATACTACCGTTACAGCGGTGAAGAAAACCGTCTTTATCAATCCCCAGGTGCTCATGACTGACCTCCTCTTGCTTTGTACCAGCCCCATTCAAGGAAGGATATGACCGGCAGGGACAGGAAGAAAAGGAACACCAGCGCAGTGAAGAACATTCCAAGTTTTGCGTTGGTGGGTGTGGGAGCCATAGTTCCCAGCACCGTGAGAACCATGGA
>WGFS01000026.1 GCA_015492115.1 Aquificaceae bacterium | reverse complement strand
GTGTAACCATCTCGGGAACACCCACCGCTCCCGGAACGTGCACCTTCTCCGCAACATATCAGGACAGCTGCAGTCCCACGCCTCAGACGGTAACGGGCAACTACACGGTTAACATAACGGGCTGTCCGACGCTATCGGGTATAGCCGGCGCCTTCTCTACAGCCACCAACTGTCAACCATACTCCGCAAGTGCAAGCGCCATAGGAGGTCAATCACCCTACACCTGGACGCTCGTGAGCGGTTCACTGCCCAGGGGCCTCAACTTCTGCAGCTCTTCAAGCTCCGCCACGTGCACCATATCCGGCACACCCTCCGACAACAGGGGAAACTACAGCTTTACTATAAGAGTGCAAGACAGCTGCGGGCAGGCTGTTTCTCAGGGCTTTACCCTTACGCTTCAGGATAACTGTAAGGAAATAAAGGTTCGCAACAATATGGTTATACGTGGCCCGGGTCCTATACGTTTTATAGATCTATACTACAGGATAAACGGTGGAGGATGTAAGCGGTGGAGGGCAGGTAGGGACATAAAGGTAAAGCCGAGGGATATTGTAGACATATACTCCGATCCTGCCTGCAGACCCCCAAGGAAAATGTGCACAGTACACTACTGTGATCTTAAGAACTACGATGCAAATAACAATTGCAAGATACAGATATACGATACCAACAGGATACTTGACTGCGAATTCGCAGACCGCTAATCCCTCACATACTTCCCGTTCACCCAGCCCTTCACCTCTATGTCTCCGTTTGAAAAGAGAACCTTGAGCCATGTCTCGGGACCTTTCTCCAGGACTCTCAGCTCATCGCCCTCCCTCAGGACGTAAACCACTGGTGCGTTGCGATCAGGTGACTCTCTCATGTTCAGCATGGGGACGCTCACAATTACCCTACCGCCGGTTTTTATACTACGCTGGATATCCTGTCCACCGATCACCTTCGCGGGGATGTGAGCTATACTCTGAGCACTTTTAAGGCTTATGTAGTCCATGAGCTTACCTGCCCCCATAAGCAGAGCTCCTGCGATCAGCAGACCGCCTATGCCGGCGTACAGGAGAGTCCTGAGAGTATTCTCACCTCCGACCCTTATGCCTATGCTCTCGCCTGCCCTCTTGACATGTTCGGGTTTTATCTCGTGGGTCGTATCCACGAAGCCTGCCATCAGTGCCCTCTCCATGAGGATGTTTATCAGCCTGGGAATTCCGAGGGAGTATCTGTAAACGAGCCTGTAAGTTCCCGGATTTATCCTCACGTTACCCCTTCCCGCCTTAACTATCCGGTAATCTATGTAGGCTTTAGTCTCCTCCTCCGTAAAGTTTCTGAGCTTCACGAAGACGGTTATCCTCTGTTTCAGCTGTCTCAGCTCCCTTGAGTTGAGCTTCTCCTCAAGCTCCGGCTGTCCGAGGAGGATTATCTGCAGGAGTTTCTGGTCTCCCGTCTCAAGGTTTGATAGTATCCTGAGCTCCTCAAGGGTCTCCGTCGGCAGGTTCTGTGCCTCATCAATTATTATCAGAACCTTCTTTCCAGCCTCCCTCTCCTCTATGAGGAGGTCTCTGAGCCTTGCAAACAGTCTGTTCTTTGTCTCCCCCTCACTCTTTATCCCGAAGTCCTCAAGGATAGCCTCAAAGAGCTCCTCCGGAGACAGGTTCGGAAAGAGAACGTAGGCAAACCTGACCTCATTTGGAGGGAGTTCGTCTATGAACTTTCTGACCGTCAGGGTCTTACCCGTGCCCGGCTCCCCTATCACAACTGCGAAACCTTCCTCCGTCTCCAAGAGGTACCTGAGGGAGGACAGGGCTTCCTGGTGGGACTCGGACAGGAAGAAGTAGCTCGCGTCAGGGGTTATCTTGAAGGGGTCGTCCCTGAGACCGAAAAACTCAAGGTAATCTTTCATCTCCCTAATTTTATAATTATCTAACCCAGACAGGAGGTTCACTATGGAAGGTGTCCCGAGTATGGAAGATAGAGTCGTTGTTATAGTTGAGGAGTTCTTTAGAGGTATAGATACCAAAGAACCCTTTGAGACGGAGCTCATGGACTTCAGGCTGAGGTTCAGGGCAAAGCTCCTGGAGATAATAACCTCCTTCCCCACAGACCCAGAGGTGGCAAACAGGAGCCTTGACTACACCCTTGATGGCATAGAAAGGATAGTTAGGCAGGAGATAGACAACATAAACCTTGAGTCCGAGGAGGTCATGTACAGGACTATAAGGGCTCTCAAGGTCATGAACGAAGTTCTCAAGGAGTTCATGCAGGAGGACAGGGTAAGGGACAAGAGGAAGCTCTCCTCAATAACCGGGTTCATAGGGAACACGGTGGAAAGGCTCAAGAGCGAGTACAGGAAGCGCTTCAGTGGTCTCATTGCAGGCATAAAACGCCTCTTTGGGCTCGGCAGGAATCCGTGACGATCAGTCCCACTGACCTTGCGGTCTTCTTCTTCGCATGGTTCTTCCAAGCTTTTACGGGTTTTGGAGCGGGCATATTCATAGTTGGCATACTATCCCTCCTGTACGACCCCAAAACCGTTATAGTCTCCTCCGCTGTTGTAAACCTTTTCGGAACCGCTTTCATGGCTTTACTCCTGCTCAGGAGGGTGAGACCGCGCCCTGATATACTCTCACTCCTCATCCTCGGTTCAGTGCCGGGTATATTCGTCGGCTCCAGGGTGCTCTTGTTCCTTGACAGAAATACGCTTCGCGTTCTCATAGGCGGTTTCATTCTCCTCCTCGGTCTGTACGACCTCCTGGTTCAGAAGGGTTTACTCAGCCAGCTCTCCATGAGGAAGAGCTATCTGAACAGCCTGCTCGTGGGCTTTGTCGGGGGCTTATTTGCGGGGCTTATAGGCATGGGAGGACCACCTCCGGTGGTTTACCTAAACCAGGTTCTTGAGGACGTTGAGGAGTTCAAAACGACCCTGACCTTCTTCTTTACCTCAAACATAATCTTCAGAATTCTGTCCTACAGCACCCAGGGAGGGATCGAGTACTTCAGCACGGATCTGATATACGCGGGGGTCATAGCCATACCACTCGGTGTTTACACAGGCTTGACACTTTCAAAACGCATTAAACCAGCGAGACTGAAGGTGTTTATATCCTTCAGCGTTCTCTTCCTCGGTTTGGCACTTGTAATCAGACCCTGAGACTGGTAGAATGTTAACAAATGTTTACAAAGGAGCGTTTTCTCTGGCTTCACGTGATCCTCGCAACATTCTGGGTCGGTGGGATGATATTTCTCTCCCTCGTTATAGCCCCCTACATAAAGGACAAACCCTTCAGGGACGAAGCCTTCCAGGAGGTGGGAAAGAAGTTCAGCCTTTACGGAACCATGCTCACCCTCTCTCTACTCTTCATAACAGGCTTGACAAACGCCTACCTGCTCCACGGTGGGCTTGGAGATCGCTCCATACTTGAGAAGCTTGGAGTATTCTTTCTGATAGTTATAGTTTCACTCGTCCATGACCTGTGGGCTGGTAAGAAGGCTCTCCACTCGGAGTACCACAGGAAGTGGGCAAGGTGGCTCGGTCTGATAAACCTGCTTCTGGGTTTCCTGGCGGTTTACATGGGTGTGAGAATAAGGCTTGGTCTCTAACCTGCCAGTCTCTGGGGTATATTTCTTTATTAGCGGAGGTGGGGCATGATAGAAAAGAGGATGCTCGTGGGTGGCGAGTGGGTGGACAGCTCCCAGAAGATAGAGGTGGTCTATCCCTACACGGGAGAGGTTGTCGGGAGGGTTTCCCAGGGAACGGAAGAGGACGTAAACAGAGCTATAGAGGTTGCGAGGGAAGGATTTAGAGAAGTTTCCTCACTCACCGCATACCAGAGGTACGAGATACTGATGAAAGCCACCGAGATACTCAAAAAGAGAGCTAAAGAGTTCGCCAGAACCCTCGTCTACGAAGTGGGCAAGACGATAAGGGAGGCGAGAGCTGAGGTTCAGAGGGCTATCCAGACCCTGATATTCTCGGCGGAGGAAGCAAAGAGGTTAAACGGAGAGACATTCCCTATAGACGCCCATCCCAACGGCGTGGGAAAGGTGGGATTCTACATCAGGGTCCCTGTTGGTATAGTTTCCGCAATAACACCCTTTAACTTTCCCCTAAACCTCTCCATGCACAAGGTAGCCCCTGCCCTCGCCTGCGGAAACGCGGTTATCCTGAAACCCTCCGAAAGAACTCCCCTCACCCCCATAATGCTTGCGGAAGTTCTACTGGAAGCGGGAGTGCCTCCCAAGGCTCTCTCGGTAATACCCGGATACGGAGACGTTGGAAAGGCTATGACCACCCATCCGGACGTCAGGGTCGTTTCCTTCACGGGGAGCAAGAAGGTGGGAGAGTTCATAACCCGTCAGGTGGGAATAAAGAGGGTTGTTCTGGAACTTGGCTCCAACTCCGCCATAGT
>WGFS01000025.1 GCA_015492115.1 Aquificaceae bacterium | reverse complement strand
GTCATACCCCTCGGGGGCTATGTCAAGCTCTACGGAGAGGAGGAGAAGGTTGATGACCCCAGGGCGTTCTCCTCTAAACCCAGCTGGCAGAAGATACTCATAGCCTTCGGGGGTCCCCTCTTCAACGTAATTCTCACCGTAGCACTGCTGACGGTCGTCTTCTGGGCTGGCGTTGACGTTCCCAAGTACATGAAGGAGCCCGCTGTGGTGGGCTACGTGGAGGAGAACTCCTGGGCTAAGAAGGTGGGCATAAAACCGGGCGACAGGATACTCCGCATAGGAAATGTAAAGGTTGGGAAGTGGGAGGACATAAGGAAAGCTGTTATAGAGAATGCCCTTGAGAAGAGAGGCTCCATAGTGATAGTGGTAGATAGGGGAGGGAAAACGCTAACCCTGACAGCCAAGACCCCTCAGCTTGAAACGGGAAGGGAGAGCCTTGGCATAAACCCCTACATCCCTCCGGTGGTCGGAAAGGTGTTTAAAGAGCTACCAGGAGTGGGATCCTCTCCGGCGTATCAGGTTGGGCTCAGAGAGGGAGACAGGATACTGAGGGTCAACGGTGTTCCCGTGAACAGCTGGTATGAAGCTGTGAAGCTCATAAGGGAGAGCGGAGGAAAACCTATAAGACTGACCATACAGAGGAGGGACAGGGTTCTTGAGAAGGAGGTCGTTCCCGCAATACACCCCAAAACGAAGTACCCGGTTCTCGGAATAGCCCCTTACATAGAGAGCGTTAAGGAAGCCCATCCACCCGGCGAGGCGGTGGGTCTTGCCTTCAGCAGAACTAAAGAGCTGATAGCTCTGACCTTCAAGGTTCTTGAGGGACTTATAACAGGAGCTATATCGGTCAAGACCCTCGGAGGACCCATAGCGATAGCCCAGTTTGCGGGTCAGGCTGCCCAGAGCGGGATAATACCCTACCTGTCTTCAATGGCTTTCATATCACTACAGCTCGGCATCTTCAACCTTCTGCCTCTCCCCGTTCTTGACGGAGGGCTCATACTCCTCTTCCTCATAGAGTCTGTGAGGAGGAGACCCCTCCCTGACAAGTTCAAAGAGTATTGGCAGAAGGTGGGTTTTGCGCTGATAATATCTCTTATGGTCTTTGTAGTCATAAACGATATCCTGCGTCTTATTACGAGATAGAGGAGGTAAGGAGATGGGACTGAACGACATACCAGCTGGTAAGAACCCTCCGGAGGACATATTCGTCGTTGTTGAGATACCGCAGGGTAGCGGTATAAAGTACGAGGTTGATAAGGAGAGCGGTGCTGTTTTCGTTGACAGGTTCCTCTTTACAGCCATGTACTACCCCTTCAACTACGGCTTCATACCCCAGACCCTCGCGGACGACGGAGACCCCGTTGACGTTCTCGTCATATCCAGAGAGCCTGTGGTCCCCGGCTCGGTTATAAGGTGCAGACCCATTGGCATGCTTGAGATGAGGGACGAAGAGGGTATAGACACCAAGCTGATAGCTGTACCTCACTCAAAGCTTGACCCATCCTACGAGAACGTCAAGACAGTTGACGACCTCCCTCAGGTTCTCAGGGACAGGATAAAGCACTTCTTTGAGCACTACAAAGAGCTTGAGCCTGGAAAGTGGGTGAAGGTTGAGAGCTTCAAGGGGATACAGAGCGCGATAGAGGAGATAAAGAAGGGAATAGAGAACTTCAAAGCAAAGTCATGAACGCTGAGGACATAGTAGATAGGGCGAAGAGGGTCATAGAGGAAGAGATAGAGGGTATAGAACGACTCAAGGATAGCCTTGACGAGAACTTCGTAAGGGCGGTTGAGCTCATACTGAACTGCGAGGGAAAGGTCATAGTAACGGGGATTGGGAAGTCGGGGCACGTCGGGAGGAAGATAGCTTCAACTCTCGCAAGCACGGGGACTCCCGCCCACTTCCTGCATCCCTCTGAAGCCCTCCACGGAGACCTTGGAGTAATAGACAGGGGGGACGTGGTCATAGCCATATCCAACAGCGGTGAGTCCGCAGAGGTAGTTCAGCTCCTGCCTTACATAAAGATGCTCGGTAACCCACTCATAGCCATAACAAACCGCAGGACTTCAACCTTGGCTAAGTACAGCGACGTTCACCTCTACCTCAACGTGGACAGGGAAGCCTGCCCTCTACAGCTCGCACCCACGACCTCCTCCACCGCGACCCTCGTCCTGGGAGACGCCCTCGCGATGACACTCCTTGAGCTGAGGGGTTTCACGGAGAAAGACTTTGCCCTGAGACACCCTGCGGGTGCCCTCGGAAGGAAGCTAAGGCTCGTAAGAGACCTCTACCACACAGGAGATGAGCTTCCGGTTGTCGGTGAGGACACGCCAATGAAGGAGGTAGTGCTTGAGATAACCTCAAAGGGCTTCGGTGCGACAGCGGTCGTTGATAGAGAGGGAAGGCTCGTGGGGATAATAACGGATGGAGACCTCAGGAGGTTTGTCAAAGGCGGTGGAGACCTGAACAGTAGCACCGCGAGGGATGCCATGACCCCCAGCCCAAAGACCGCCCGTGCTGACGAGATGGCTCTTGAGGCGCTCAGGAGGATGGAGGAGCACAAGATCACGGTCTTGATAGTTGTGAACGGTCAGGGGAAGCCCGAGGGGATAATACACCTTCACGATATCCTGAGGGCTGAGATAAACCTGTGAAAACGAAACGGGGCAGGACCCCCTACCAGGTGAGGACCCTACCTGCGCTTCCAAGGGAGGGAAGTGCCTGACTCGGCGTCAGCAGAGGTAGATCAAAGGCGAGGTCATCCTTGCTCATACCGTTGAGTTCAAGGCTTTGCAGACATCCTATGAACTGAACACCGTTGTCCTGAGCGAGCTCCATGAACTCCCTTACACTCTTGCCTCCTTCAACGGGGTATATCTCCTCTGCGACTCCCTTCTTGAGGAGAAGGGTAGCAGGTCCAGTAAAGTACATGACCACGTTCATCTCGGACGCTGCTGCGGTTGATGCGAGGAAGAAGGCTGAGGGCAGTCTCTTGGGGTTCTCAGGTCCTGTTATCAGTATTATCACGAGATCAGCGGGTTTCTGCTCCATATCCCACCTCCTTTCAGGTCTTTCTTATATCTAAATATAATTAATTTCTCAAAAATAAGTTGTGAGGTGCTTTTTGTGATATAATCTTTCAGCTGAAAAGAAAGGAGCAGACAGGAATGGAAGGGGTAAGTTTAAGCCACGTTTCGCTCGGTCTCGTTGCTATGGGAATATCCATACTGCTCGTTCTCCTCGGAGGTAGACCCTCCGTAAAACCCTCCAAGTACCAGGCTCTCTTAGAAGGATACCTGAGGTTTGTAAGGAATATGTTGCTGGACAACATAGGAGAGGAAGGGTTGAGGTACACGCCCCTTATAGCCGCGATGGGTCTCTTCATATTCTTCTCAAATCTGCTGGGTATGGTTCCCGGACTTGACGCCCCGACCGGTAACATGAATACAAACCTCGCCATGGCTCTCACGGTATTCCTCTTCTACAACTTTGAGGGTATAAGGGTAAACGGTCCATCCTACTTCAAACACTTCCTTGGACCTATAAAGTTCCTGGCTCCCTTCTTCGTAGTTATAGAGATAGTTTCGCACATAGCCAGACCGATAACGCTGTCCCTGAGGTTGTTTGCGAACATGAAGGGGGGAGCTATACTTCTGCTGGCACTCGTCGGTGTGGTGATAAAGAATCCCTTTACTATGGCTCTGTCGCCCATAGCTTTGGTGCTGATAATAGCAATAAAATTCCTGGCGGTATTTATACAGACCTATATCTTTATGATCTTATCTGTAGTTTACCTGGCGGGAGCTGTGGTACACGAGGAGCACTGATATGAAGATAACCCTTGTGCTTACAGATTCTTCCGTTGAGTGCAGGAAGGCGCTTGAGTGGCTGGCAAAGTATGAGGAGCTGTTCTCAGCCCATGTGGATGTGTTCGTTATTCTTGAAGATCTCTACAGGCTTGAGGAGGCGAGCGTGTCCCTCGGAGTCCCCATACCGCCGGATACGGTTAAGAATGCTAAGGAGAGAGCAAAGGAGAAGGTGAAAAACACCTGGAGGCACGTAAAGGAGAATGAGGAGGCAAGTATTGATATAGAAGCGGTAGCAGGTAAGGTTAAGGAGGAGGTTGTAAGGTTCGTCGGAGAGAGGAAGCCAGACATGATACTGTGGGGATGTAATCCTACCCCTGTGCTGTGTAGAATTATTGATGAGATAAATATTCCATCTCTCATAATAAAGTGAAAGGAGGTAAGCAATGAAAGGCAAAGCTCTCGCAATTATAACTGCCCTCACACCCGCACTCGGATTTGCTGCGGAAAGAGCGACAGAGGGTTCCTCAGATAGGGCGCTCTTTTACGGACTTCTCGCCCTCGCGGCTGGACTCGCCATAGGTCTCGCAGCCCTTGGAACAGGTATAGGCATGGGGCACGCTGTCAGAGGTACTCAGGAGGGCATAGCGAGAAATCCCAACGTGGGCGGAAGACTCCAGACGATAATGTTTATAGGTCTCGCCTTCATAGAGGCTCTGGCACTTTACGCCCTGCTGTTTTCAATAGTCTTCGTCTTTACCAATATGTTCTCCGGCAAGGCGGGCTTCTAAGCTCCGCCTTTTCTGTTAAAGGAGGTTTAGCCCATGCCTGAGGCTCTTAAACCGCACATATCCATAAAGAAGAAAAAGAGGAAGAGCGGTTTTCTCGCCCGTATGAGCACGAGGTCGGGTAGAAGGATAATCAAGAGAAGAAGGCAGAAGGGAAGGAAGAGGCTGGCACCTTAGATGAGGTGGCTTTTAATAAAAGTACTCAGGTTCTGGCAGGTCTTTGTATCTCCTCTTTATCCGCCGAGCTGTAAGTATCACCCCACCTGTTCCGAGTACGCTGTCCTTGCGGTTGAGAAGCACGGAGCACTCAAGGGCTTTCTGATGGCTGTCTGGAGAGTTCTAAGGTGTAATCCATGGTCTAAAGGAGGTGTGGACTTACCTTGACACCACAACAGCAGGGTCCCGACCCGAAGAGAATCTTCATAGCCATGACTGTCATAGCCTTCTTCCTGCTCAGTTACGAGCTCTTCTCCTCGTACTTCCTTAAGCCCCCACCCAAACAGACACAAACTGTAGAGAAAAGGAAGACCGAACAGGAAGGCAAGGCAACCCCCAGGAGGGTGGAGGAGAAACCACGATCCGTTCCCCAGCTCATGCTTGGAACGACGAGAGAGAAGCAGAAGCCTGAAAAGACCCTCAAGTACGAGTTCGGTGGTTTTGCGGTTGAAGTATCTCCAAAGGGAGGGAAGATAGTAAGCTTCGTGGACAAACAGTTCGGTTTTGACCTCATAACGTCCGCAGAGAAGAAGCTGAACGTTTATCCCCTTGAGGTTTACACCGGTGACCCCAGCATAGACTATGACCTCAACTTCGGTAGCTACAGGGTGGAGAAGAGGGACAACAGACTCATCCTGACTTACAGAAAGGGAAAGAGAACGCTTGTCAAGGAGCTTGAATTCAAAGATTTCTACGTGAAGTTGAGTATAAAGAGCAACCTTAAGAGGAAGCTCTACGTCCTTGTAGGGACACACCCCTTTGAGAGATCCTTCTACACCCACGAGGGTCCAGTCCTCAAGCTCAATGGAGAGGTTGTGAGGATAGATAAAGGCGACATAGACAAGAGGGAGTATTTAGAGGGCAAGATTGAGTTTGCGGGAGAAGAGAGCAGATACTTCTTCAAGGGATTTAAGGGAAACATAAGCAGTGTTGTGATAAACAAGGTAAGTTACAGACCCGAGGGAGAGAAAGGCGAGAAGGAGATAACCTTCACCTACGTTGGCTACGATGAACCTCTCACCCTCTACATGGGTGCAAAGTACTACTCCCGCCTCAGGGAGATAGGACTTGAAGACCTCCTTGACTGGGGCAGGCTCAAGGTAGCGGTCAAACCCCTCTTCATATTCATGTACTGGGTGTATGAGCATACGGGAAGCTGGGTTATCTCCATAGTCATACTCACCTTCCTCCTCAGGCTGGTATTCTTCCCCCTTAACTACAAGAGCACCACCTCAATGATGAAGCTCCAGCAGGCTGCACCCCGGCTGGAAAAGATAAAGAAAAAGTACAAGGACGACCCTGCAAAGATGCAGCAGGAGATGATGAAGCTCTACTCAGAGATAGGCTTTAACCCCATGAGCGGATGTCTTCCCATACTCGTCCAGATACCAGTATTCTTCGCCCTCTACAAGGTTCTGATAATCACCGTTGACCTGAAGCTCTCCGGCATGCTCTGGATATCCAGCCTCGCTGAGAAAGACCCTTACTATATACTTCCCGTGGTGATGGGACTCACCATGATCCTCCAGCAAAAGTTAACTCCCAACCCAGACCAGAAACAGAATCTCGTGATGTACATATCGGCGGTAGCCTTCACCTTCCTTTTCGCCAACTTCCCCTCAGGACTCGTCCTCTACTGGACGGTGAACAACATCCTCAACATAGGTCAGAACTATCTTATAAAGAACGTTATCCTGAAGAAGAAGTGATCTCTGCATACCCCTCCAGAGCCCACCTGAGGGATTCCTCGTAAGGTATTGGCTCCCTCTTCAGAACCTTCTGGACGCCCTGACTCTCCGCATCACCGAGTATCCCACAGACGTTGTCCTTCCACATCATCAGCATCTGGTCTGAGGAGAAGGGTGGAGGATAGATCAACCTTTCAACTATCTTTCCCATGTAGTACATCAGGGTCTTTGGAAGCGGAATCATAAGAACCCTCCTGTTCCAGAAGGAGAAGATGTCCCTCAAGAGCTCTCTGAAGCTCACCTGTTTCGTTCCACACAGCTCGTATATCTTCCCTTCGGTCTCCGGCTCACTCAGAGCCCTTACAAAGCACCCCGCCACGTCCCTCACATCCACCGGCTGGAACCTGTAATTCCCTCCGCCGGGGAGGGCTACCACGGGGAGAACCCTCGTCACGGAGTCCATATCAAAGAAGAGCTTCTGCTCAGGTCCGAGTATCAGGGAAGGTCTGAAGATCGTGAACCTTATACCGCTCTCCATAAGCCCCTTTTCAGCCCACCTCTTGGTCTGGTGGTAGCGGGAAGGTGCCGAGTCGTGGGTTCCGAGGGCACTCATATGTACAGCCCGGTCTATACCAAGCTGGCGAGCGGTCTCGTAGATGTTCGCGGAGAAAAGGTAGTGCACCTTCTCAAAGGTTAAACCTCTCCTTCTATCCTCAAAGAGTATGCCTATCAGGTGGATTATGGCTTTTGGATTCACAGAAGAGAGTACAGCTTCTATAGAAGACCTGTCCAGAAAGTTAACCTCGTGCGTACCCACATCCCCTCCAAAGAGGGACTCAGCCTTACGAGGGTTCCTTACTCCGAGATGAACTTCGTGTCCTTCGTTTATGAGTTCCTTTACAACGTACCTCCCCACGAAGCCCGTACCTCCCGTAACGAACACCCTCATCTCAGCCAACCTCCAGGTCAATACATTCGTAGTAAGACCTGCGGAATCTCCTTCCAAAGTTTAACTTAAGTTTGAACTCCTCACATGTCGCTACGAAGGTCTGGTATTCCCCACCCTCACCGCTCAACGACAGCCCCACAGAGTCAAGGTATGAAAGGAGCTCGTTGTCTAAGACCCTGCCCAGAAACCTCGGGGGGACTTTCCTTACGCGCCTGCAGACCACAAGGGGTTCGGACACAGTGAGCGCTTCCCTGATCACGACCCTCTCATCCACATGCCAGAGGGGAAACACAGCCCTTACCCCGATCTCACCACAGACCCTTTCCAGCAGTGCCCTGTGCTCCTTCTGGTGTATATCTCCAAAGACGCCCGCAAGCGAGCGTAGCTTCAGGAGAGTACTGCGAAGATTTTTGATAAAATCACCTCTTCTCTTGCTACCGTAAACCGGAACGAAGTCCAGTCCCAGACTCTTAACCTGTTCCCTCACAAGACTCTCCCTCAGGTAACAACCTATCAGCCGTCCGCTTCTCCTATCAACGTAAGAGATCGCGTGTGTTACCTCTAAACCCCTTGATGTAGCCTTCTTGAAGGACAGGTAGCTGTCCTTTCCACCGCTCCAAAGTATGAACACTTCTCCGCTGGACACGATATTAAGAGTATGGACTATCTGACGCGATGGGAAAGCTATCTCAGAAATTACGAGAAAAAGTTTGTATTCACCGCCCTCAAGGTGTGTTCAGCTCTGAAGACGTTCCCCAGGAGGAGCTGAGGAGCTTCTTCATAAACCTCTATCATCAGACCTTCTTCTCTAAGGACAGAGACCTTTCAAGCTGTGTGGACTTCATAGAGAGGATGAGAGCCAAGGGTGTGGATCTTATATTCGTTGCGACTAAAGCATTCCTCCTCTTCCTGGGAGACTTCTCTCTCCAGTGCTTCCATAAGGAGAGTTCCATAGAACCGGTCGTAGATGTGGTTCAACAGATAGACGATGTTATGAAAGGGTGCTCAAGGAAAACGGTTGAAGGGGAAGAAGCCAACCTGATCTCCTTTGTCAGAAAGTTGATATCCCATAGGGAGAAAGCGGTTGACTTCAGCGATGTGGAACCAGAGGGAAAGGAGAATCAGAGAATACTGGAAGAGCTAAAGAGGATCTACAAAAGGGGAGAAGAAGTTGAGCTCTTCAACATATACAAGGGGCTACATATAAGGAGCACAGTTCCTATAATCGGTGTAAAGAGAGATGGAGTTCTGCTGGAGGTTGGACCCACCCAGCTCGGGGCAATAGCAATAGACAGGTACACACTGCTGAAGCATCCCGGACTCGGACACGGCGTTTACGGAGAGGTAAAGGTTATAGAACCAGACAGCAGGAGGATCAAGCTATGGAGGTTCAAGAGGGCTGAGGGGAAGGAGGAGAAGAGGAGCTCGGTAAGGGTAAAGCCAAAGGACATAGTAGAGGTATCGGTAAAGAACGAGAAGGGAGTTGACCTGCTCGGGTACATGCTTGACATATCCATAGACCACATGAACGTCTTCATACCTAAGGAGGAGCTTCCCTTCGGTGAGGGAGAGAGCCTGAGGTTGAGCTTCCGTCTTGAAGACTGCAGGAACAGAGAGAGCATGGAGGTCAGGACGGAGGGGATAGTTCGGACTGTGAGGACAATGCCAAGGGGGCATTCCGTGGTCTTCTACCTTAACACAACACCCCAGGAGGAGACAAAGCTCTCCGTTTACATAACCTGCAGGCAGAAAGAGATAGTCAGGGACATAAACGAGTACGTCAAAGAATATTTGTCTTAGAACCTCCCCGTCTTTGCGAGTCGTTTTATGGAGAAGTAATCGCCTATACCGTAGTTGCTCCAGAGGAGGTTGAGGAGTTCAAGAAACACCTGAGCGGTTATGAGGGCATCGTCCAGGGCACGGTGAAGACGGGAGTAATCCACACCGAAGTAATCGGCAAGGTCTTTGAGGGAGTGCTTGGGTAGGTTTGGAAGGAGTTTTCTTGAGAGTTCCAAGGTGCATATGTAAGGCTTCCTGAACTTCTCCCTCATGTAGAGACGCGTGTACTTGTCAATGAACTTTATGTCCTGAGCAACGTGGTGCCCTACTATAACGTCCTCACCCACGAACTCCATAAACTCCGGAAGCACCTCCCGTATCTTTGGACTGCCAACTATCATCGCGTTGGTTATTCCGGTGAGCTCCTTTATCCTTTCGGGTATGAAGAATCCCGGATCAATCAGGCTTGAGAAGGTTTCCGTTACCATTCCTCCCTCCACACGGACAGCCCCTACATCTATTACCTCCGCATGTCTGACATCAAAGCCGGTGGTCTCAAGGTCTATCACGACAAAGGAGCTGTCCAGAAGATGTTCCTTCATAGATATATGATAGCCTCACAGCACCCTTCTGACAGCCTCCCACATCGCTATCGCCCCAGCGGAGCCCACGTTGAGCGATGTGGTCTTTCCTCTCATGGGTATGGTGAGGACCTCGTCCGAGATGTCAAGGACACTCCTTGAAACCCCCCTGTCCTCTGAACCAAGGACGAGAGCACAGGGCAGAACTATCTCAAACTCCCTTATGTCTCTTCCCCCCTTTTCCACTGAGAAGATCCACCCACCCATGTCCCTGAACTCCCTCAGAGCCCTGTGAAGACTTGAGACCTTCGCTATCTTAAGGTGAAAAACAGCTCCAGAGGAAGCCTTTACCACGGTCTGATTTACAGGGGAGGTTTTCTCTCTGGAGATCAGAGCCCCCACACCACCGAGAACCTCGCAGGTTCTCAGCAGATTTCCAACGTTCTGGGGGTCGGTGATATGGTCTATCACTATTAGGAATGAGTTTCTCTTTATGGTCTCTGAAAAGAGCTCCTCCGGAGCTACATAGGGAACGGGGCTGAGAAGGGCGACAACACCCTGAGTCTTCTTTGTTCCAGCAAGCTCCTCCACCTTCTGTCTTGATACCTTCTGGAGCTTTACCCCCTTCTCCTTCGCGAGCCTGATGAGTTCTCTCGGGGGATGCGAGTCGTGGGCTACGTATATCTTCTCTATCTCCCTGCCAGCCCTGAGGGCTTCAATTATGGGATTCCTTCCCCAGACAGCGAGACGCTCCACACTCCTATTTTAAACCCTCTCAACTATGCTCCTGACTATCTCCTTCTCAAGGGGAGAGCTTATCTTGGGTATTACCGTTTCTATCACAGTCTTCTTCGCATCTCCGTATTTCTTCAGCCTCCTCGCACACCTTATGGTGTCCCTTATGGAGAAGACGAACTCCACGGGCTCCTCGGACTGCTGGGTCTGGTAGGATCTGTAAGCCTTCCTTATCTCGTTCGCTATCTTGAGAAGTTCAAAGAGGAGGCTTACTTCCCTCTCTCGCTCAGGAGTCCTGAGATCCTCTCCCTTTACGGTTCTCACATCGTTCACCACCAGGTACCAGAGGTGGGTGAAATCCTCCTTGCTCAGGGGTGCGACCTCTTCCATGTAGTCCTTGAGTATTATCGCCTCGTCGGGGTAGTAGAAGCCCCTCTCGTCCTGGAAGGGCGGGTAGTCTATGTATAAAACGTCAGCTCTTGACTTTATGTCCTGGGGAAGCTCGGAGACGCCAAGATAGTTCTGGGGGTTCATCCCCCCAACAAGTATGACGTCCGGTCTCGCCTTTATAACCTCTCCATAGGAGAGAACGAGATACCTCCTGTAGTCAAAGAGGGGGTTAAATATCTTAACGAGCGATGGGGGAAGGGTGTTTATCTCGTCAAGGTATATAACCGCTCCCGGAGTCCGGAGAGCCTTCACAAGGTCTGAGTAAACCCTTTTCGTTCCTCTCTTGGGATCAAACTCATAGACGAAGGTTATGTCTTCCTTCTCCATCTTGGAGTTACAGGGGACTATGAAGAGGGGTCTGCCGGTGAGAGCGGAGAACACCTCTACCAGGAAGTTCTTACCTACCCCTGCATCCCCCTCAAGGATCAGTATTCCCTCCTCGTACTCAAGCTGTTCCTTCACGAGAGAGGTGAACTTCTCAAGGTTCTGGATAAACCAGGGGGTCTCTTCGTAGGAAACGAACTCGGGAACCCTCGGCTTCTCTACCGAACATAGACCGTTCAGGTGCTTGAGATACCTGTTCACCCATGTGGGGAAGTGCCTGAGTTCCTCCTGGGTGAGGATGTTACTGTATCTCTTGGGTTCCACGAGAACCCCGTCCTCCCTCTCAAATAGAAGCTTCCCGAAGACCCTCCCATCCTGGAGGACCTTGTCCTCCACCTTTATCCTCCACTTCAGCCTTACGGGTTCTCCTCTGAACTTCGGAAAGCTCTCCCTGCCGAAGCGAACCTCCCCCTCGGACAGCTCTATGGAGAAGGTTCTGAGCCTGTCCTCTATGAGCTTCTCCTGTAGGATCCTCACGAGCCTCTCTAAGGCGGGGTTGTAGAGCTCTCTGGGTAGTTTAGAGATGAAGGAACGGGTCTCCTTTACCTCCGGTAGAGCTTCAAGGTCTCTCATATCAGTGGTGTGAACGTTTTTCACAGCCTCTCTGACTTTGCTCAAGTATCCCTCCAGCTCACTGCTGAAGTGTTCGTTTACCTTCTCTCTCAGCTCCTCAAGTCTGGGCTTCCACAGGTCTTCAGCATTGTCAAGTCTACCTTCCAACTCCTTATAATCTTCTCCCGTTATGCTCCCATTCCTCAACTTCTTCTCTATGCTTTCTATAAAGATCTCGTACGCTCTGTCTCTCAACTTGCTCCTTGCTTCGTTCACAAGACCCCTGACTTTCTTGAGAGGTATGTCTATACTGTCAAGCTCGGCAAACTCCTTTATGCTGGCAAGCTCCTCCTCGTTGAGAGCACCTTTTAACTTCTTCAGAAATTCCTTGTAAAGCTTCTCCGCATTCTTGAGTATCTGCCTCTGTCTATCTGGTGGGTAAACGAAGTCTATGAGGTTGGTCTCCAGCTTTTCAAGGTAGTAAAGTCTTCTGTCTTCAACGTCCTCAAACCTTGAGGTGTAGATGCTCCCATCGGGAGATACCCTCACGATGCTGTACCCTAAACCCTCAACGAAGCCTGAGAATTCCCTTGAGGAGAGGTCGTAAACCCCGAGCCTATTTTCCTGAGCGTCCGCGGTGAAGAGAAACCTCCCGTCGGGGGAGACGTCCAGAGTAGAGACCTCGTGCTCTGCGGGAAGTTCAAGCTCCACGTTATCAAGGTTGGTGTCGTAGAGGATTACCTTTCCAGTGTTGTTGTCCGCAAGGAGGATCTTGTCCTCTACAGAAAGGAGAGCTCTTGAAGGTGCCCAGTCAAGTCTCTTGAGGAGGTTCCCTCCCATGCTGTATATTGCGGTTCCCTGTGTTCCTCCCAGGGCGAGCTTCCCGCTCGGGAGTATCTTTATCACCTTCAGGTCTCCGATCTCAGAGTCTCTGTATATGAAGGTGCTTTTGAACTCAACGGTTTCCTGAGAAAGGTCCCCCGCGAGGTCTATCGTGTATATCTTCTCGCCCACGACCCCAAAGGCAAGAGTTCCTCTCCTTATGTCAAGCCCGCCGGTGGGTCTCAGACCTTCCTGAGATATCCTCACCGTCTTCCAGGAGGAGGGATCTTTAGGCTGATTTAGGTAGTATATGGCGAGGTATGGAGAGGCGACTATGCCGAGGAACTTCCCGCTGAAGACTATGTCGGTAACCGACTGGGATGGAGGTCTCGCGGGTAGCCTGTGAAGTCTGCCCTGCCAGTCATAGAGCTGAAAGACCCCGTACCTCCTGCCTACCAGAGTCCAGTAGCCGTCGTCGCTTGAATCTACAGCCTCTATCCAGTACTCTTCTATCTTTGCATCAGGGTCTCTCTCAGAACCTTCGGTGAGGTAAAGTTTGAGCTCCCCGAACTCGTAAGTATCCTTTATATTCGTCTTTTCCTCCTTCCTGCCTACCAGCTTTTCAAAGAACTTCATGGGAATATGGTAAACAAAAGGCAGGCTTATAACTATGTTTTAGATACACCTTGATATATGTCATAAAAACTAACCCCATTCATCTATAATCTTCAATTAGACTGACATGTCAGTTCAGACCAGGGGGAGGCTTATAGAGGCTGCGAAAAGGGTTTTCTCCGAGAAAGGCTACCATAACGCCCAGATAGCCCACATAATTGACGAAGCAGGGGTCGCGAGGGGAACCTTCTACCTCTACTTCAAGAGTAAGGAGGAGATATTAAAGGAGCTACTCAGGGAGGTGGTAGAGGAGCTGAAAGAGAGAATCCGTGTAATTGATATAAACGAAGACCCTGTTCATCAGGTTGTGGAGAACGTTGAAAGGATTATAGAGTTCGCCCTTGAAGAAAAAGAGCTTGCGAGGATAGTCCTTCAGAGGAACAGCGACCCCGAACTCTTCAAGGTCATAGATGAATTTTTTGAAGAGGTTGTAGGTCTCATAGAACACTCCCTGAGGCTCGGGATAGATATGGGGATAGTTAGGGAGTGCGACACATCCCTGATAGGGAGGGGTATCCTGGGAGCGTTGAAGGAGATAATCCTGAGTCTCCTGGACAGGGAGGAGGTGGACACCTACGCTGTCGCCAAGGAGATAATTGAGCTCGGTATGAGGGGAGTCTGGAAACCAGCGGGAGGTGAGAGCCATGGAGTTAGTTCAGGAGTATAGGGCGTACAGACCCCGTCCCATAAACAGGGGTAGCGTAACCATAGTTTACGGAGGGCTAACCTGGAAGCACGAGAGACTTATACAGGGAGCTCTGGAGAATGCGGGCTATAAAGCACAGCCACTGCCGAACATAAAGAGGGAAGACCTTGACATAGGTAAGGAGCTTATAGACACGGGAGCCTGCTGTCCCACAACCTTCACCGCAGGAAATCTGGCGAGGTTCCTGAAGGAGAAGAGCGAGAAGGAAGGTAGGGAGAATGTGAAGGAGGGCTACGCCTTCGTTACCATAGGAGCCTGCGGACCCTGCAGATTCGGACAGTATCATGAATCCTATGAAAGGGTCTTGGAAAACCTTGACTTTAAAGACTTCAGGATGTTCCTTCTGGACCTCCTCCAGATGGAACAGAACGAGGGAGGGCTTGAGATAACCATGCCCCTCACCTTCGGACTCGTTTACTCAATGTTCCTCGGAGACCTAATCACAGATATGGAGTACGCGATCCGTCCCTACGAGGTAGTTCCGGGAGAGACCGACAGGGTTCTGAAAGAGAGTATAGAGTTACTCTACGAGAGGCTTAAAAAAAGACCCCCTAAAGGGAAGAAGTGGGGGTCTCTCCTCTGGCATGTCACCACCCCCTACTTCGTGAACGCCCTGAAGGACGTAAAAAAGCTATGGGACGAGGTTGAGGTTGACAGGCTGAGGGTGAAGCCGAAGGTGAAGATAACGGGTGAGTTCTGGCTTCAGACCCACGAGGGAGACGGCAACTACAACATAAAGAGATGGCTGGAGAAGGAGGGGGCTGAGGTTATTCCACCCCCAATAGCGGTCTGGATGGACTATCTCATCTACATGAGCCTCTGGAAGATGGAGGAGAGCAGGGAGTTCGTAGAGAAGTTCTGGCTCAAGAAGGCGGTCGTAAAGCTTCTTCTCGGGCTCTACCACTACACCTACAACAGGCTCAGGAAAGCTCTGAACAACATTCCCAACCCCCTACCACCACAGGAGGAACTCCGTAAGCTTGCCAGACCTTACTTCCACCACTTCCTCGCTGGTGGAGAAGGTTTTATGCTCATTGGGAAGGCTCTTCATGCCCACCTCAACAAGCATGCCCATATGATCTGCGAGCTATCACCCTACGGGTGTATGCCAAACACCATGTCCATAGGAGCCATGCAGGCTGTTTTAGGGAAGCATCCAGACCTCCTCTACGCTCCGATTGAGGTAAAGGGAGATGCGGAAGTCCACGCCCTCTCAAGGTGCCAGATGATACTCACAGAGGCAAAGAAGCGCGCCCAGAGGGAGTTTGAGGAGGTGCTTGAGAAGACGGGTCTGACTTTGGAGGAAATAAGGAACTACGAGGAGGAACACCCCGAGCTTAAAAAAGCCACCTACAGAGTCCCCCACTACGGCTATGCGGGAACCTCCGCCAACTACGTTATGCATGTTGCAAAGTTGATGGGGAGGGTCTAAAATGCTGACCCTCGGTCTTGATGTGGGTTCTACCACCTGCAAGTTCGTTCTCATGGATGAAAAGGAGGAGATAATCGCCAAAAACTACGAACGCCATAACACCAAGCAGGCGGAGAAGATTCTTGAATTTCTGGAGAGGCTGGAAGAGGAGTATGGATTCACTCCCGGAAGGGACAGGGTGTATATAACGGGCTCCGGCGGGGGTCTGGTGGGAGAGTTCATAGGCGCCCGCTTTGTTCAGGAGGTGGTGGCTGTTTCCACCGCGGTTGAGAGACTTCACCCAGAGGTGAGGTTCGTCTCCGAGATAGGCGGTGAGGACATGAAGACCATATTCTTCCAGGGAGAGGGGGATAAAAAGACCCGTCAGGTCTTTATGCAGAGCGCCTGTGCGGGCGGGACGGGAACGTTTATAGAGAAGAGTGCCAGAAAGCTGGGAATATCTCCAGAGAAGCTCTCCCAGATGGGATATCTCGGCTATCAGCTCCACAAGGTGAGCTCCAAGTGCGGGATATTCGCAGAAGCGGACGTGAATACATTGGTAAAAGCAGGTGTGCCCGTTGAGGAGATAATAGCGAGCCTCTTTGAGGCTGTTGTCTATCAAAACCTTGCGGTGCTCACAAAAGGCAACACTCCCAAACCCGAAGTCCTGCTCTTGGGGGGTCCCAACCTATTCTTCAGGGGACTACAGGAGGCGTGGAAGTATCACCTTACCAAGATATGGGAGGAGAGGAATATCCCTCTACCGGAGGGCAAAGATCCGGAGGATCTCATAATAGTCCCCGAAAACGCCCTATACTACGCCTCTTTGGGTTGTGCGCTCACCGCCATGAGCGAACCTGCAAACTCCGGGGTTTACAAGGGCAAGGACAAGCTGAGGTGGTGGGTTGAAGAGGGACAGCACGAGCAGAAGAAGAAGGAAGGCAGAAAGGGACTCTGGGAGACCAGAGACGAGCTTGATAGCTTTAGAAGTGAGTATGAACCGCAGGTCTTTGCCTACAGAAACAGGAAGCCCTACGAAGGGAGGATAGAGGAGGTGGTCATAGGCTGTGATTTTGGCTCCACCACGGCGAAGGCGGTGTGCCTCTCAAGGGAAAAAGAGGTCCTCTTTTCGGTCTACACGATGAGTAAGGGGAACCCCATAGAGGACGCAAAGCACATATTCAGGGAGATAAAGAAAAGGATAGGAGACGCTAAGGTCCTCGCTGTAGGTGTTACGGGATACGGGAAGGACCTTCTGAAGGACATAATAGGTGCAGACGTTGCCGTTGTGGAGACTGTAGCCCACGCGACAGCGGGACTCCACTTCTTCCCGGACGCTGACTGTATATGCGACGTGGGCGGTGTGGACGTGAAGATAATAATCATAAGGAACGGAGCTGTTGTGG
>WGFS01000024.1 GCA_015492115.1 Aquificaceae bacterium | reverse complement strand
TTCATATGCTGGTATGATACTGAACGACATGATAGGTGCACAAGTTTAAAATTATACCCATGATCAGATTTGGGACGGACGGATGGAGGGCGGTAATAGGAGACCAGTTCACCTACGAGAACGTCAGGAAGGTCGCGCGTGCCCACGCTGAGGTTCTAAAAGAAAAGGGACTGAAAAGAGTCCTGGTAGGCTACGACTGGAGGTTCTCCTCTGAGAACTTCGCAAGGCAGGTTTACGATGTCTTCGTCTCGGAAGGTCTTGAGGTGAAGCTGACAAAAAGGGCATGCACTACCCCTATGGTCTCCTTCTGTGTCAGATACCTGGGCTTTGAGAACGGGGTCATGATAACCGCATCCCACAACCCGCCTGCCTACAACGGCTACAAGGTGAAGGAGAGCTTTGGAGGCTCCGCAACCCCAGAGTTTGTAAGTGAGATAGAAAAAAGGCTCGCCGATGTGTCCGGAGAGCCTGCACCTTCAGCAGAGCCCCAGTTTATAGACGTTGAGGAGGGGTACCTTACGAGGGTGAGGGAGCAGGTGAGCCTTGAGCTTTTCAGAGAAAGGGAATTCAAGGTAGTCCACGACGCCATGTACGGGACATCCTCTGGGCTCCTTTCAAGGGCTCTTGAAAACACAAGGGTTCAGGTGGTAGGTATAAGGAGCTACAGAGACGCCCTCTTCGGAGGGCACGCCCCCGAGCCGGTTGAGAAGAACCTGAAACCTCTGATAGAGAAGGTAAGGGCACTCGGAGCAGATCTGGGGGTGGCGAACGACGGGGACGGAGACCGCATAGCTCTCGTGGACGATAGGGGGAACTACGTCAATACTCAGTTAATATACGTTATCCTCCTACTCCACCTCATAAAGCACAAGAACATGAGGGACGGGATAGTGGTAAAGACCGTATCTACAACCTACCTTGCGGACAGGATATGCAGGGCTGAGGGAATAGAGCTCAGGGAGGTTCCGGTAGGGTTCAAGAACATAAACGAGCTCATACTGAAGGAGAAGGTTATATTCGGCGGAGAGGAGAGCGGAGGCTACGGGGTTCCCTCCTTCCTACCAGAAAGGGATGGGCTCATGTCTGCCCTCTTCATCATGGAGAGCCTCCTTCTAAGAGGTCTCAGCCTATCCCGGTACATAGAGGAGATATTCAAGGAATACGGGAGCGCCTACTACAGGAGGGTTGACTTCCCCGCTGACGAGAATGTCAAGGAGAAACTAAGGTCTCTGATAGAAGGACCGCCTTCGGCGGTGGGTGGGAGAAAGGTAAAGAAAGCTATAACAATAGACGGACTCAAGCTCGTTTTTGAGGACGAGAGCTGGCTCCTCTTCAGGGCTTCCGGAACCGAACCCCTCATAAGGGTTTACGCGGAGGCTCCCACCGAGAGAGAGCTTGAGGAGCTGATAGAGTCTGGCACCTCTCTCCTGAGTGTATAATTTTTTAGCTTAAATCCCCCGGAGGTAGGAAGGTTGGCGAACATAGTTGTTACACCCATGACCTTTGAGCCCGTTTACTCCCAGTCCGCGGAGATAGTTGAGAGGAAGGGAGTGGGGCATCCAGATACAATATGCGATTCCATAGCAGAAGAACTCTCCGTGGAGCTCTCCAAGCTATACCTTGAGGAGTTCGGTGCGATAATGCACCACAACGTTGATAAAGCCCTTCTCGTTGGGGGTGTCGCAAATCCCCAGTTCGGAGGAGGGGAGGTCATCTCTCCCATAGAGATATACCTCGTAGGGCGAGCGTTGAGCGAGAAGAACGGAAAGCCTCTACCCGTGGAGGAGCTCGCCATAGAGGTTGCGAGGAGATGGATAAAGGAGAACGTCAGAAATCTTGACCCTGACAAGCACATCATAGTACAGCCAAGGATAAAACCTGGGAGCAGGGACCTTGTTGACCTTTTCCTTAGATTTCAGCAAAGGGGTGAGGTTCCCCTTGCGAACGATACCTCCTTCGGGGTTGGGTTCGCTCCCTTTGATGACCTTGAGAAGGTGGTCTTTGAAACCGAGCAGTTCCTGAACTCCCCCCAGTTCAAGGAGGAACACCCCGAGGTGGGTGAGGACATAAAGGTGATGGGGGTTAGGATAGAGGACAGGATAAGGATCACTATAGCCTGTGCCTTTGTGAGCAGGTACGTAAACTCTCTGGAAGACTACCTCCAGAAGAGGGATACCGTTCACAGGAAGGTGAGCGAGCTAACCTCCTCCCTTACGGACAAGGAGGTGGAGGTTTTCATAAACACCGCGGACGACCCGGAGGGCGGTTCAGTTTACATAACGGTCACAGGGACATCCGCCGAACAGGGGGACGACGGGCAGGTCGGAAGGGGTAACAGGGTGAATGGGCTTATAACCCCTTACAGACCTATGAGCCTTGAGGCTGCTGCAGGAAAGAACCCCGTATCTCACATAGGGAAGATATACAACGTGGTCGCAAACCTCATAGCTGACAGGGTTGTAACTGAGATAGAGGAGGTTGAGGAGGCATACTGCTACATAGTTTCCCAGATAGGGAAGCCTATAAACGAGCCCCAGGTGTGCGATGTGAAGGTGAGAACCTCTAAAGATATCTCTGGACTTGAGAAAGAGGTTGTAAAGATTGCCCAGCAGGAGCTTGATGAGATGCCCAACACCTGGAAGAGATTTTTGAAGAAGGAATTTTCAGTAGCCTGAGGGCTTTCTATTCTCCTTGACAGTAAGGGCATAACACTGTTATATTTTTGACTACCTTTTCGGAGGATGCGATGGGAGAGTACGGGGCTCTTTTTGTCTTCGCTCTTATAGCTGTTACGATAGGTCTCGTCTTTGCCTTCCTGAACGACATAATGGGTGCGAGGAAAAAAGATCCCCTTGAAGACTATCCTTACGAGTGCGGTGTTCCTCTCTACGACCCCGAAGCGAGAGGAACCTTCAAGCAGGGTTACTACCTTTTGGGGCTCTTGCTCATACTCTTTGACATAGAGGCTGCCTATCTTTTTCCATGGGCGGTGGTGTTTAAGGAGATCGGTCTCTACGGATTGATAGAGGCTGCGGTCTTCATATTCATCCTCGCCTTAGGCTTTCTATACGCCTGGGCTAAGGGTGCGCTCAGGTGGCAGACCTGAAGAGGAGGTAATGACCATGGCTACTATAAATTCAAACGGTTTCGTAACGACAACGGTGGACGAGCTCCTCAGGTGGGGCAGGAGGAACGCTCTCTGGCCCGTTACTATCGGGCTCGCCTGCTGTGCTATAGAGATGATGCATACCGCAGCGTCGCGCTTTGACCTTGACAGGCTCGGGGTCATATTCAGGGCGTCTCCAAGACAGTCGGACGTTCTGATAGTTGCTGGGACGGTCGTTAACAAGGTCGCTCCCATGCTCAAGCTCATATGGGACCAGATGCCTGACCCCAAGTGGTGTATATCCATGGGCGGGTGTGCATCCGCAGGAGGACCTTTCCCAACTTACTCTACCCTTCAGGGCGTTGACAGGGTCATACCCGTTGATGTCTATGTTCCCGGCTGTCCCCCCACCCCCCAGGGGTTGATATACGGAATACTCCAGCTTCAGAGAAAGATAAAGGAGCAGGGTATAACCAAGTACGACAGAGCTTTTGACCAGTTCAAGAAGGACGTGGAGAAGGAAGGGCTCTTCGTCCCACAGGAGATGACCGTTTAAGGAGGATAGGGTGCCTTGGATTAACAGAGCTACCGTAGAGAGAATAGGGCAGGAGTTCAAGGAGGATGTCAGCTTCTCCTTTGGGGAGCACGCGACTTCCCTTGAGGTTTCCCATCTGAGACTTAAAGAGCTCCTGAAGCATCTCAGGGACAAGGAGAGGTTCCTTCACTTCATAGATATGACCTGCATAGACTTCCCGGAAGATCCAAGAAGGTTTCAGGGGGTTTACATACTCTACAATCCCGATGAGAACGAGAGGGTAATAGTCAAGTCCTGGGCTAACAACGGAAAACTACCAACAGTCTCTGACCTCTGGCCCGGTGCCAAGTGGGCTGAGAGAGAAGCCTACGATATGTTCGGCGTGGAGTTCGTCGGGCATGAGAACCTCAGAAGGATGTTCATGTGGGAGGGCTACGAGCACTTCCCCCTCAGAAAGGACTTCCCCATAGGGGGAGTACCTGAGCAGGAGCTCCCATCCCTCACGGAAGTCCTGCACGGAAGGACAGACCCACCCTCCCACGACTACGAGGTCTTGCACACGAAGGTTCCGACATTGGAAGATCTTGAGAGAACCGAGAAGGCGAGGCTCAAGAAGAAGGCTCAGCTAGTTCTCAACTGGGGACCCCTCCACCCGGGGACCCACGGGACCATATGGTTCCTCTTTGACCTTGAGGGAGAGTTCGTTGAGCAGAGTGACGTTATCCTTGGACAGCTCCACAGGGGGATGGAGAAGATAGCTGAAAACATTCACTACTTCCAGTTCCTACCCTACACTGACAGGATGGACTACATCTCCGCTATATGCAACGAGCTCTCCTACGTAACCGCAGTTGAGAAATTGCTGAACATAGAGGTTCCTGAGAAGGCAAGGTACATAAGGACGATGTTCGCAGAGCTCCAGAGGATAAACTCCCACCTCCTCTGGCTCGGTACCGGTGCCCTTGACCTCGGCGCACTCACGGTGTTCCTATACTGCTTCCGTGAGCGTGAGAAGATAATGGACATAATAGAGGGGAATGCGGGATACAGGCTCACCACCGCTTTTCTGAGGATCGGAGGAGTTCACTACGACCTCGCCCAGGGAACCCTTGACGTGGTGAAGGCTTTTATAAAGGACTTCCCCCAGAAGCTCAAGGAGTACCATATGCTCCTTACAAGGAACAGGATATGGCTCAGAAGGACGAAGGACGTGGGAGTCATAACGCGGGAGGATGTTTACGCCTACGGTCTCTCTGGACCCGTCGCGAGAGGCTCTGGGGTTCCCTACGACATGAGGAGGCTTGAGCCTTACGCTGCCTATGACGAGGTTGATTTTGACGTTCCCGTTGGAGAGGTGGGGGACGTTTACGACAGGTATCTGGTAAGAATGGAGGAGATGGCTCAGAGCGTGAGGATAATAGAGCAGTGCGTTAAAAAACTTGAGAAACTGCCAAAGGACGCTCCGTACCTGAACAAAGACCACCCCGCGGTGATACCCCCAAAGGAGGACGTATTCATGTCCCTTGAGGATATGGTTCAGTCCTTCCGCATTGTGGTGCACGGTGAGAACGCTCCTGCGGGAGAGGTTTACTCATCCGCTGAGAACCCGAGGGGTGAGCTCGGCTTCTACATACACTCACGGGGCGGGAGCAAACCCTACAGGTTGAGGATAAGGTCTGGAGCCCTCTACAACCTCTCCATATTCCCCAAGCTAATAAAGGGCAGAACCATTGCTGATGCTATAGCTCTGCTTGGAAGTTTGGACCCTGTGGTAGGAGAGACGGACAGATGAGCGTTGAGGACAGGGTTATCTCTTACGAGGAGCTTGGGAGCATACCAGAGGGATATGAGGTGGTAAAGGGGAGGTTGAAGGAATTGGCACCTGCAGGTGG
>WGFS01000023.1 GCA_015492115.1 Aquificaceae bacterium | reverse complement strand
TAGGGTAGAACCTGCCTTATGGGTCTGAGTATGGGCTCAACCAGGCGGTCAATGAGGTGGTAGAACCTGCTCTCCCTTACCTGGGGAAACCAGGAGCCGAGGGCGTGGACGAACACGAGTATTATGAGGAGCTGTATGAGGAGATGGACGAGCTTGAGGAGCATCACTCAACCCATTCTATTATGGCAAGCTCTGCCCCATCTCCTCTCCTCCTCTCAGGGAGCTTGAGTATGCGCGTGTAACCACCGTTCCTGCCTTCAAACCTTGGAGCTATATCGTCAAAGAGCTTTCTGACCGCCTCCTTGTCTGGGAGAAGTTCAAGAGCCCTCCTTCTGGAAGCAAGGTCACCCCTCTTCCCGAGGGTGACGAGCTTCTCAACGAAGCTCCTTACAGCTTTAGCCCTCTCAAGGGTAGTCTCTATGCTCTCCTCAAGTATAAGAGCTCTCGCAAGGCTCCTGTAGAGGGCGAGCCTCTGCTCTTTAGTTCTGTCAAACTTCTTCTTCTTTACCTTGTGCCTCATATCTCCTCACCTCTTGCTCTCTATGTTAAGTCCAAGCTGAAGTCCCATCTGCTTGAGGGCTTCCTTTATCTCCGCAAGAGCTTTCCTACCTATGTTCTTGGTGCTCTTTAGCTCCTCCTCGGTCATCTGGACGAGGTCACCTATGGTGGTTATCCCCATACGCTTGAGTGAGTTGAGAGCCCTCTGGGATATATCAAGCTCCTCTATGGAGAGGGTGAGCTTCTCGGAGAGTTCATCAACGGGTATGGGCTCTTCAAGGGTGGGAACCTCGTAGGATATGTGTTCAAGGAGGGAGAGGTGCCTCTGGAGTATGTCAACAGCCTCCTTAACAGCATCGTCCGGTGCCTTTGTTCCGTCCGTAAGGACCTCAACGGTGAGCCTCTCGTAGTCAGTCTTCTCCCCAACCCTCGTCTGCTCTATCCTGTAGCTCACGAGCTTAACGGGGGAGAAATCCGCATCAAGGAGTATCCAGCCGGTCTCACCTATCGTCTCCATCTCCTCTGCGAGGACGTATCCCTTACCTCTCTCTATCCTTATCTCGGCGTTGAACTCAACATCGGGGTTCGTGAGGGTAGCTATGACCTTCTCAGGGTTGGCGACCTCAACGTTGGGTGGCAGGCTTATGTCCCCAGCCTTTATCTCTCCCTCTCCCTTCTTCTTAAGGTAGAGTATCTCAACGTCCGAGTCCTTAAGGTTGAATCTCACACCCTTTATGTTGGCTATTATCTCAACCACGTCCTCAGCCACACCCTCAAGGGAGGAAAACTCGTGATAGACACCGTATATCTTCACCGCGGTAACCGCTGTACCCGATATGGAGGACAGCAGAACCCTTCTGAGGGCGTTACCGAGGGTTGTTCCAAAACCCCTCTCAAGGGGCTCAACCACAAAGACCCCTCTATCCTTCTCCTTCTGCTCCCAGTAGATCTTGTTCGGGAACACAAACTCGTTCAGCATACAACAACCTCCAATTTATACCTTAGAGTAGAACTCAATGATGTACTGGACGTTCACGGGAACCTCAAGGTACTCCGCAACGTTCTCGGGGAGCTTGAGCACCTTTCCCCTGAAGTTGTCCTTGTCAAGCTCCAGCCACTCCGGGACACTCCTCGGGTCTATGTTCTCAAGGTTCTCCTTCAGGAAGGGTATGTCCCTTGAGGAGGGCTTTATCTCTATGATGTCCCCAGGTTCCACCTCGTAGTGGGGTATGTCCACCTTCCTTCCGTTCACGAGTATGTGTCCGTGGGCTACGAGCTGGCGAGCCTGCCTCCTGGTAACCGCAAAGCCGAGCCTGTAAACGACGTTGTCCAGCCTCCTCTCAAGGAGCTGGAGCAGAACATCTCCCGTGTTCTCCTTGGACTTCGCAGCGAGATCAAAGTATCTCTTGAACTGCTTCTCCCTCAGCCCTCCATAGAGATACTTGAGCTTCTGCTTCTCCATAAGACGTATCCCGTACTCGCTGAGCTTCCTTCTCCTTCCCTTGGTTCTCCCGTGCTGTCCTGGAGGGAAGTTCCTCCTCTGAAGTATCCTTGGGGCGGATCTCTTTCCCGATATAACCGCACCGAACTTTCTGTCAAGCTTTACCCAAGGTCCTATGTACCTACCCATCAGACTCTCCTCCTTGCGGGCGGTCTGCATCCGTTGTGGGGAACAGGTGTAACGTCCCTTATGGCTGTCACCTTTATGCCCGAAGCGAACACAGCCCTGAGAGCGGATTCCCTGCCTGCACCGGGTCCCTTGACCCAGACCTCAGCCTCCTGAAGACCGAACTCGTTGACAGCCCTCCTCATAGCCTTCTGGGCTGCAAGCTGTGCTGCATAGGGCGTGCTCTTCCTCGTTCCTTTGAAACCAACCGTTCCACCGCTCTCCCAGGCTATCGTGTTGCCCTGGGGGTCGGTCACATTTACTATCGTGTTGTTGAAGGTAGTATGGATATGGACGATACCCTTGGCGACCGTCCTCTTCTGCTTCTTCTTCTTAGCCATAGGCTTCCTCCTTACTTACCTTTCTTCCTTATTCCACCGACAGACCTTCTCCTACCCTTTCTGGTCTTTGCGTTGGTTCTGGTCTGCTGTCCTCTAACGGGAAGTCCCCTCGCGTGTCTCTGACCTCTGTAACAGCCCATATCCATGAGCCTCTTTATGTTCAGCTGGACTTCCCTTCTGAGGTCTCCCTCAACCTTGTAGTTCTCATCTATGAACTTCCTGAGTGTGTTCAGTTCCTCCGGTGTGAGTTCTCCCACCCTCTTTCTGCAGTCTATGCCTGTTGACTCGCATATCTCTTTGACCCTCGTCTTGCCTATACCGTAGATGTAAGTGAGGGCTATCTCAAGCCTCTTGTTGTCTGGAAGGTCAACACCAGCTATCCTCGCCATACTCTAAACCTCCGTTATCCTTGCTTCTGCTTGTGCTTTGGGTTCTCGCATATAACGTAAACCTTTCCCTTCCTGCGGATTATCTTGCACTTGGCACACCTCTTCTTAACCGACGCTCTTACTCTCATAACAACCTCCTCAGAGTCTGTAAACTATCCTTCCCCGGGTCAGGTCGTAGGGTGAAAGCTCAACCCTCACCCTGTCTCCGGGCAGTATCCTGATGAAGTTTATCCTCATCTTTCCCGATATGTGGGCAAGAACCTCGTGTCCGCCCTCAAGCCTGACCCTGAACATACCGTTTGGGAGGGCTTCAACCACCTCACCTTCCATAACTATGCCCTTCTCCTTCTCTCTCTCCTGCTTCTTCCTCTTTCCCATATCAGATCTCCGTAAGGACTACCGGTCCATCCTTTGTAATAGCGACCGTGTGCTCAAAGTGGGCTGCGGGGCTTCCGTCCTTCGTCTTCACAGTCCAGCCGTCTCCGTCGTGAACGGTCTCCTCCGTTCCCAGAGCGAACATGGGCTCTATCGCTATAACCATGCCCCTCCTGAGCTTCACGTTCTTCTTGCCCAGATCCTTCCTGTTGTTTGGTACGAAAGGCTCCTCATGAACCTTTCTCCCTATACCGTGCCCTCCGTACTTGAGCACAGGGTGAACCCCGTACTCTTCGGCGGTTGAGTGGACAGCCTCAACTATGTCGCTAAGCCAGTTTCCCGGAGAAGCCTTCTCCACAGCTCTCTCCAGAGCTAACTTTGTCGCTTCCATAAGCCTCTTCTTATCTGCGCCTACGTCACCAACAGCCACGGTAATAGCAGAATCGCCAGCGTAACCATCTATTATAGCACCAAAATCAACGCTCACCAAATCCCCTTCCTCAATTACCCTGCCCTTCTTGGGGAGTCCATGCACCACCTCTTCGTTTATAGACACACAGGTGGCAGCGGGGTAGCTGACGTTGCTGAAGGGGGGTCTGTAGTTGAGGAAGGCGGGCTTTGCCCCCCTTTTCTTAGTCTCCTCCCTCGCTATCATTTCAATGTCCCAGGCGGTTATGCCGGGCTTTATATTCTCAGCGACAGCCTGCAGAACCTCGGCGACGATCTGGCAGGCTCTCCTTATCTTCTCTATCTCCTTGTTGGAGTAAAGCTCTATTCCTCTCTTCATGTGCTCACTACCTTCTTAAGTTCCTGGTAAACGTCCTCTATGTCCTTAGAGGCGTCCAGTCTTATTAATATACCCTTGCGCTCATAGTATTCAATGAGTGGCTCCGTCTGTTTCCTGTAAACCTCAAGGCGGTTCCTCACGACCTCTTCCCTGTCGTCGTCCCTCTGTACCAGCTTTGTACCGCACCTGTCGCATATCTCGTCGTTCTTGGGAGGGTTGAACTTTATGTGGTAAACCGCACCGCAGTTCGGACATACCCTTCTACCCGAAAGTCTCTCAACAACAACATCGTCCGGGACATCAAAGAGAACAACCCTGTCTACCTTCATACCCTTCTTCTCAAGCATCCGATCAAGAGCCTGTGCCTGAGCTATGGTTCTCGGGAAGCCGTCAAATATAACGCCCCCTCCGGGAGGCATTACCTCCTCTATCAGGGCTATTATCAGCTCGTCGGGGACGAGCTCTCCCCTGTCCATATACTCCTTAGCCTTCTTGCCGAGGGGAGTCTGATTCTTCACAGCCTCCCTGAGGATGTCTCCGGTAGATATGTGAACGAGTCCGAGCTCCTGTGCGAGACGCTTAGCCTGAGTTCCCTTTCCCGCACCGGGAGGTCCCAAAAATACGAGGTTCATGGCTACCTCCTCTTTCTCACAAGACCTCTGTACTTCTTCGTTATAAGGTTTGCCTCTACCTGCTTGAGAGTGTCAAGGGCGACACCCACGACGATGAGGGCGGTCGTTCCTCCAAAGTAGAAGGGTACGTTCAACTGAAGGCTTATGAAGAGCGGTATTATGGCAACGACCGACAGGAAGAGGGCACCAACGAAGACGAGCCTGTTTATGACCGCCTCAAGGAACTTCTGGGTCTCAAGACCGGGTCTGACTCCCGGTATGAAGGCTCCACCTTTCCTGAGATTGTCCGCAACCTCAACGGGATTTATCATAACAGCGGTGTAGAAGTAAGTGAAGAAGACTATGAGAACTACGTACAGGAAGTTGTAGAAGATAGACGTGGGATTGAAGGCGTCGTGTATAGCCTGTGCTATGGGGTGCTGTATAAATGCGAGAACACTTGATGGAATTATGAGGAGCGACTGGGCAAATATTATTGGAATGACCCCTGCGGGGTTTATCTTTATAGGCAGGTAGGTTGAACCACCCCTGTACTCCTGCCTGCCCACGACCCTCCTCGGGTACTGAACGGGTATCCTCCTCTCCGCTTCCTGTATGTAAACTATCCCGATTATTACCACCAGAACCATGATCGCCACACCCGCCACCGTGAACGGGGTTATGTCTCCACTCCTGAACCTGTCAACCATGCTCACCACCGCGTTGGGAAACCTGGCGACAATACCTGCAAATATGAGCAGGGACATGCCGTTCCCGATCCCTTTCTCGGTGATCCTCTCCCCCATCCAGACCAGAAACATAGTCCCAGCCATGAGTGTGAGCACGGTGACAAATACAAAGAGTATCCCCGCTTCAGGAACCACGGGAATCCCTCTGGGAGATGTCTGATTCTGAAGCCAGAAGGCTATACCCACGGACTGAACGAAAGCTACGAACAGAGTGAGGTATTTGGTGTACTCGTTTATCTTGTACCTGCCGTAGTCCCCCTCCTCCTTTGCGAGCCTCTGAAGTTCAGGTATCGCGACCGTGAGCAGTTGCATCATTATGGAGGCGGATATGTAGGGCATAACCCCGAGGGCGAAGACGGTCATTCTCCTCAGGTTCCCTCCAGAGAATATGTCGTAAAGGTTGAAGAGAGTTCCCTGAAGGGACTTAAAGAAGTCCTCAAGGGCGAGGACGTCCACTCCGGGTATGGGTATATGGCTACCCAGTCTGTATATGGCGAACATGAGGAGGGTGTAAAGGAACCTCTTCCTGAGGTCTTCAAAGGCGAATATGTTCCTCAGGTAGTCTATCACTTCCCGATTACCTCGCAGGTTCCTCCCGCCTTCTCTATCTTCTCCCTTGCACTCTTTGAGAAGGCGTGAGCCTTAACGGTGAACTTCTTTGTGAGCTCCCCGTCACCGAGAACCTTCACGAGGTCGTTCTTAGAACAGAGCCCCTTCTGGGAAAGGGCTTCGGGTGTTATCTCGGATCCTTCTTCAAAGAGCTTCTCAAGAACCTTAACGTTCACTGGAACAAACTCTCTCCTGTTTGGGCTTACAAAACCCCTCTTTGGTATCCTCTGGTGCAGGGGAGTCTGACCACCCTCAAAGTAGGGAGGAACAGTCCTGTCTCCGGAGCGGGTCTTCTGTCCCTTGTGTCCTTTGCCTGCGGTCTTTCCCTGACCCGCGGATATACCTCTTCCAACCCTCTTCTTATCCCTCGTAGCTCCAGGGTGGGGCTGAAGTTCATGAAGCTTCATCGCTCACTTCCTCCACTTTTACCAAGTAGTGTGCCTTCCTCACATTACCCCACACCATGGGGTTGTCCTCAAGGAGTCTGGACTGACCGGGTTTTCTGAGCCCAAGGCTCCTGACAGCCTGAACGTGGGACTCGGGCTTTCCAGCAAGTCCCCTGACGAGCGTAACCTTTAGCATCTTCTTCTGCTTCTTCTTAGCCATGGACACCCCTCCACGGGTAGTAGAGCTTTACCCTCAGCTTGGGGTTAGCGTAGATGTTGAACCTTTTCTGGACTTCCTCTAAGGGAAGACCTCTCTCCTCGGCGACCTGCTCGGGGGTCTTCAGCTGGAGCAGAGCGTCAAAGACAGCCCTCACAACGTTGTCAGGCGTAGTGCTCCCTATTATCTTCGTGAGGACGTCCGTGTATCCGGCGAGCTCAAATATGGGCTTTGCAGCACCACCTGCGACAACACCGGTACCCCTCCTTGCTGGCATAACGATTATCTTGGTAGGTCCGAAGTGTCCTACAACATCGTGGGGAACTGTTCCCTCTATTATGGGAACCCTTATGATCTTCTTCTTTGCCTGCTCTATAGCCTTCGCTATCGCCAGGGGAACCTCCTTAGCCTTTCCGTGTCCAAAGCCCACAAAACCTCTCTTGTCACCGACTATGACGAGGGTGCTGAAGGAGAACCTCCTTCCACCCTTCGTAACCCTTGCGGTTCTGTTGGCGTATATGAGCCTCTCCTCAAGCTGAAGCTCCTCAACCATATCCGCAACACCATACCTCTTCCTTCTCTCTTCAATCATTACATCAATGTCTTTACCACCCATAAAACTCCTCCTCAGAACTCAAGACCAAGCTCTCTGCACTTTTCCGCGAAAGCCTTTATCTTACCGTGGTATATAAAGCCACCCCTGTCAAAGACAACCCTCTTTATTCCCTTCTCAAGGGCTTTCTTGACGAGAACTTCCGCCACCTTCTGCGCGGACTCTATGGACTTGCCTCCCCTCTTTCCTGCGAGCTTCTCGTACTCGGGGTCAAGGGTTGAGGCTGAGACCAGAGTTCTCTCCGAGGTGTCGTCTATAAGCTGGGCGTAGAAGTGATGAAGACTCCTGTAAACCGCGAGTCTGGGTCTCTCCGGTGTCCCGAAGACCTTCTTCCTTATCCTTTTGTGTCTCCTTATCCTCTTCTCTCTCCTGCTCAACTTAGCCATCTAAAACCTCCTCACTTCTTACCCGCAGCCTTTCCAGGCTTTAGTTTGAGAACCTCATCTTTGTACCTTATACCCTTGCCCTTGTAAGGGTCTGGCTTTCTGAAGGACCTTATCTCGGCGGCCACCTGACCGACCCTCTGCTTGTCAACACCGCTAACGTGTATCTCGTTCCCCTTAACCTCTATCTTCACGTCCTTAGGTATCGGGTATATATCCGGGTGGGACTTACCGAGGCTCAGCTCAAGGTTGTTCCCCTTCACAGAAGCCCTGTAACCGAGTCCCTGAACCTCAAGGACAACCGTGAAGCCCTCAGTAACACCCTTCACCATGTTCCTTATGAGGGCTGCGGTCGTCCCGTGAAGAGCCTTGTGAAAGGCTCTCTCTGTAGGTCTCTCAACCCTTATCTCCTTCTCCTTCTCGTCAAACACGACCTTCATATCGGGATGGAAGTTCATGGAGAGTTTTCCCTTTGGTCCCTCAACGGTTATCTCGTTCCCCTTCAGGGACACCTTAACTCCATCGGGCACGGGTATCGGGTTCTTTCCTATCCTTGACATATCCTTCCTCCTACCAGACTATAGCTATGACCTCTCCACCCTTCTTCATGCTTCTCGCCTCGTGGTCTGTGAGTATGCCGGCGTCCGTTGAAACTATGGCTATTCCGAGACCCCTCTTGACGTAGGGTATCCTCTTAACCGGTGCGTAAACCCTCTTTCCGGGAGTTGATACCTTTACGAGGTTGGTTATGGCGTTCCTCTCCCTCTTAGGGTCAAGATACTTGAGGTGTATCCTCAGCGTGTACTGGGTTCCCTTCCTGTGCTGTTCGTCTTCCAGCTTCTCCCAATTCTTTATGAAGCCTTCCCTCTTTAAAAGGTCAAGTATCCTCTCCTTAGTCCTTGAAGATGGGACATCAACGTAGTCCTTCTTCCTCATTATAGCGTTCTTGATCGCAGAGAACATATCCGCTATCGGGTCCATACCTTAACCTCCAATTACCAGCTTGACTTCCTGACACCGGGAAGCTCTCCTCTGAGAGCCCTCTCCCTGAAACAGAGCCTGCACATGTTGAAGTACCTCAGGAAACCCCTGGGTCTGCCACATATGGGGCATCTATTCTTCTTCCTGACCCTCCACTTGGGATAGTACTTGAGATCCTTAGCTACCTTAGCTTTTCTTGGCATACCAACCTCCTCACGACGCTCTTATGGGAAGACCAAGCAGTGATAGAAGCCACAGCGCTTCCTCATCGGTCTCCGCGGTAGTATGTATGCTTATATCCATACCCCTTATCCTGTCCACCTTGTCGTAGTCTATCTCCGGATAGACTATCTGCTCCG
>WGFS01000022.1 GCA_015492115.1 Aquificaceae bacterium | reverse complement strand
CGCCGCCCTACTGCTCGGAGGGATATCTTCCCTCATAAAGCTCTTCGTTGAGAGAAAGCTAAAGGCAAAGCACATTGGAGGTTTCATGGTTCCCATAAATTTACTGAGGAAGATGGAAAAAATTCTCCTCAATTTAGGTTTTATATTTCTGACATTGACGCTTATCTTTGGAAGTATATGGGCTAAAAACTTCTTAGGAAAGCACTGGGTCAATGACCCCAAACTTATTCTTACACTTGTTCTGTGGATTTACTATGCAGTAGTAATACATCTCAACCTTGTGAAAGGATTAAAACCCTCTAAATTTTCTTTCCTTTCTATACTTGGTTTTCTCATGGTGCTGGGAAGTATAGCTCTTATAAGGCATACGGTTGGTTAAATTCATAAATGAAAAATCCAAATTTTGTGAAAAATACCATATAAATGGTTGTAAAAAGACTTAACATATAGCCAGGAGGGTAAAGGTATGAGGAAAAATTTCCTATTTCCCATAAGCATAGCATCATCAGCACTTTTAACCGCATGTGGAGGGGGTGGAGGAAATTCTCCACAAGGTGTGGTAACCGTCACAGTCGCTAACAACGGTGGTAACACTGTTTTCTTCGCTTTCCAGGACGGCTCGGGCGCCTGGCAGACTGCATCTCCTACTGTGAGTGGTTACAAGTACAACTACCAGTTCAACGTTAATGATCCTTCGGGCAAGTATGGAGTCGTGGTTTACTGCACATCAAACCTAAAAGGACGCCTGTTTCATGCTCTTGTCTCGGAGAGAAACAGCCTGTATGTGGACTGCGGAACACCGACTCATACTTTGTCGGGGCAGTTCTTACTGAACGGGAACCCGATTACCGGAATAGATACACTCGTTTTCTGGGGGACTCAATACTGGCGGGTTTCACAAACAGGTAGCTACAATTTCAACTCGCCAGGTGTTCCAGAAGGAACACACGACATTATAGGTATCCTTGAGGATGGTATGGCCAACAACAATAACTTAGATCCCGCCAACACAGCACATGTAGTAATTGACAGAAACGTTTCTGTTACAGCCAATACAGTTTACAACATCAACTTTACAGGTTCTCCACAAGCAGATACGACTACTTACAGCTGGAACTGCATAGCGACTAACTCTCATAGAGTCAGCTTTCTGAGTTCAGGGGGCACTACAATATACAACATAGGAGGGGCAAGCTACCAGCCTATAATTCCAAACTCACTCCTTCAGAATGGGGACTTCTGGAACTACGCTTCAACCGGGACATCTGGGTCTGCCACTACGACCTTTGAAGAGTTTCATGCACAGCCGGGGAACTACACATGTCAGGGCTTTCCCAATCATATGTCCCAGGGAGCTACTTTCCAAGATGTTGATGTGGGACAAAACACACAGAGAATACAGATAAGCTGGAATGCTTACTCAAGCGGTTTGAATGGACACCAGACTCAAGTTTATAAGCTCGACGAGTATATGTTTGGGGCAACATATTACTGGTACATGCACTGGACAACGGGATGGCTCGGGAACAGTTCCTCTTATACCTATACGTTCCCAAACCTAAGTTCCTTAGCGGGGTGGGATGATAATTGGTATCCTTCAGAAGCCACACAATCGGGAAGAGGAGACTGGGTAGCTTACACCTCAAACAGAACCACAGCGGACATTCTCAATCTCTACTTTGATGGAACAGCTTCGGATGGTATGGAGTACGTAACAGCAAGGATAATCAATCCTTAAATCTCTGTATCTATCAAAAACAGGGGTTGACCGTACTCAACGGTCTCCCCGTTCTCCACCAGGATCTTCTCAACCCTTCCCCTCACGTCGCTCTCTATCTCATTCATGACCTTAAGGGCCTCTATTATGCAGAGAACCTGACCGGGAGAAACTATGTCTCCAACCTCAACGAAGGGGGGTGCTCCGGGAGAGGGTGAGCGGTAGAAAGTTCCAACGAGAGGACTCTTTATTACGTGATACTGCTTCTCTTCCTCGCTTATGTCTTCGCTTGGAGGTAGAACTTCCTGGTGCTTGAACTCCTCAACGTTTGGACTTCTTCTCTGGGGTCTGGGCTGGACGATCTCCCCTCTGTGGGTCTCTATCACGATCTTACCTTCCTCACTCTCAATCTTCAAAGACCTTATGTTTGAGTTCTTAACGAGGTCTATAAGCTCTCTTACAAAGTCCTTGTCCATCACTTCACCCTTTCTATATAGGTTCCCGTTCTTGTGTCAACCTTAACTATATCCCCCTCGCTCACGAAGAAGGGCACCTGAACGACAGCTCCTGTTTCAAGCTTTGCGGGTTTTGTACCCCCCGCCGCGGTGTCGCCTTTGAAGGCAGGTTCCGTTTCCACAACCTTCAGTTCTACGTGCTTCGGAAGCTCTATACCTACAGGCTGTCCATGATAGAGGAAAACAACAACCTGCATACCCTCTTTAAGGAACTTAGCCTCTTCCTTTATCTTATCCCTGGGGATGGCAACCATCTCGTAGGTCTGGGTGTTCATGAAGTAGTAGTTTTCCCCGTCAGAGTAAGAGTACTCCGCAAAAACCTGCTCAAAATCTGCGAGGGGTATGGTGTCCGAGGACTTGTAGGTTATCTCTATAACGTTCCCTGTGAGCATGTTCTTCGCCTTTACCCTGACGAATGCCTGTCCCTTTCCGGGTTTAACATGTTCGTAGTCTATGACTCTGTAAGGCTCTCCCTTGTGCTCAATGAATATATCTCTTGTGATCCTGTTTATATCTATCTTCTCAGCCATGGGTAGTATTTTATCAAAGTATAAGCATACCGTCCCCGTAGCTGTAAAACCTGTATTTCTTAGAGACCGCTTCGCGGTAAGCTTTAAGGAGAAACTCCCTTCCCGCAAAGGCTGACACCAAGAAAAGGAGAGAGGAACGGGGTAGGTGAAAGTTGGTTATCAGGGCATCCACAACCTTGAACTCGTATCCAGGGTATATGTAAAGTTCCGTCCAGCCCTCGTAGGACTTGAAAGGATTGGTCTCCAGAGCCCTAACGGTGGTGGTTCCAACCGCCACGACCTTGCGACCCCTTTCTCTGGCTTCCCTTATCTTATCAACTGTATCCTCCGGTACCTTCACGTATTCTGGCTCGATCACATGCTCCTCTACATTCTCGGTCTTGACGGGTTTAAAGGTGCCGTAAGATATGTGCAGAGTGATGAAAGCACTACCTATCCCTCTACTTTCCAGCTTTTTAAGGAGTTCCTCCGAAAAGTGTAGTGACGCTGTGGGGGACGCGACAGCTCCCTCTTCTTCCGCAAAAACCGTCTGGTAATACTCCCTGTCTATCCTCTCCTCTTCCCTCCTGAGATACGGTGGTATGGGTATGTGTCCGTATCTGTCTATAAGCTTTAGGGGTTCTTCTCCCAAAAGTCTCACGAGGAACTTCCCCTCCTCTATGTGTTCCAGCACCTCTACGCCGAAGTCGTGAGCGATCTCTATCCTTAGACCTTTCCTTATCTTCTTACCGCCCACCAGAGCCTTCCACAGATCAGGTTTTATATAGTCGGTGAGAACTACCTCAACCCTACCACCCGTAGGCTTTCTCCCATAGAGCCTTGCGGGTATAACCTTTGTGTTGTTGAAAACGAGAAGATCTCCCTCTTTAAGATACTCGGGTAGGTTCCAGAAGTTGTCGTGCTTTATGCTCTGGGAATTTCTGTCCAGAACCATAAGCCTCGCGCTGTGTCTCGGAACGGAAGGGTACTTGGCTATCAGGCTTTCAGGAAGCTCGTAATCAAAGTCCTTAACCTTCATCTGTGGGGGACGAATACCACGGGAGTTTTTATGACCCCTTTCTCCAACTTCTTTAATATAACCGTGTATTCATCGTCCTCAAGTATCTCCTTTATGTCCATCTTTTTTACATGAAGGAAGACCATCCTTATGTCCTCTCTCCTGGCAAGAAAGGTTTCAAGAGCCATGTCGGGACTCCCCGTAAAGGTCTCTATCTCGTAAGGGAGGTTTCCGCTTGCATCTCTTACCGACTCTTCTATCTCTCCGCTGGCTTCTTCGTCACTTTCCTGTGATGTAAGGTATATGATCAGGAAGCTCTTTATATCCTTTATGTTTTCCTTTGCGTACTTTGTAAGGTGATCTATCTCTTCCTTTGTCCTTCCTATAACCGTTACGCCCATTCCAAAACCCTCCGATATAATCTTAATACAAATTCAGGCGGAGGAAGACTATGACAGAAGCCCACGAGATAGGAGGACTGTTCCAGGCTTTCCACATTCAGGTCACACAGGCAGGACTCCAGAAGATGGCACTCACCATATTCATACTTGTTTACGTGATGATAATCCTTGAGAAGTACTTTCACAGGACGGTCGCAGCTCTGCTTGGTGCCTCTGTGGTCATGGTTCTCGGTATTATCTCTCCCCACAGTGCCTGGAGCTCTATAGATTACAACACCATATTCCTCCTCTTCGGAATGATGAACATCGTTACAGTCCTCGCCCACAGTGGATTCTTTAATCTCCTTGCCATAAAGGCTCTGAAAATTACGGGGACTAACCCGTTCAAGATACTCCTGACTTTCACCATCCTTACCGCCTTTTTTTCTGCCTTCCTTGACAACGTTACCACCATACTCTTCATGACTCCGATAATCATAAGGATCACAAAGGTCTTAGACCTTCCACCCATACCTTACGTGATAGCCCTTGTTCTCGCCTCAAATACGGGAGGTACAACAACGCTGATAGGAGATCCACCGAACATAATCATAGGGAGCATAGCTAAAAAGACCTTCAATGACTTTCTTATACACGTCGCTCCCCATGCTATACTGGGTTTTGCGCTCGGGCTCGCAGTGAACCTTCTTTATCTGAAGTTTACGAATGTCCTGAAGCCCAAGAGGAAAACCACAGACCTGAAAGAGTTTGAATCTCTGCAAGAGGAAGAGGTCTATCCTGAACTCATGAGGAAAGGAGTTATCGTGTTCATAGCGACTATAGTCCTCTTCATCCTCGGGCATACCCTCCACATAGAACCGGGGATAATAGCTCTCTTCACATCAACCATACTGATGATGTGGTCGGGTCTGTCCCCCGCCTACGTCCTTGAGAAGGTTGAGTGGACAACCCTCCTCTTCTTCGTTGGTCTCTTTATAGTTGTTGGTTCTCTTGAGCACACTGGAGTGTTCACTGAAGCGGCCAACTACCTGATGGGACTGATGGGCACGGATGTAAGCCGTGGGGTATGGATAATTGGAGCCTCTTCCGCGGTTATATCCGGTTTCGTGGACAACATACCCTTCACCATGTCAATGGCGTTCGTCCTCAAGAACATGGCTCAGCACATCCAGGGAGACTTTGATGCCCTGTGGTGGTCTCTTTCCCTCGGGGCGTGCCTGGGTGGGAACTTCACCCTCATAGGTGCTTCCGCAAACATAGTTGCTTCCGCGCTTGCTGAGAAGGAAGGCTATCACATATCCTTCGTAACCTTCATGAAGTACGGGACACCTGTCGCGATAATTTCAACCGCGGTCGCGCTCTTGAGTCTGTATGTGTTCAGGTTTTGACGCTGAACTTGAGAAGTATCGGAGCCAAGAGGGTTGTAACAGCGATCACGAAGACGACCACCGCGTAGCCCACCTCATCTATGGCTCCAAAACTCCTCCCAAACTCTGCAAATATGAGCCCCACTTCACCTCTCGGCATCATGGAGAGACCTATGTTTATTCTGTCCTTGAAGCTGAGCGGTATCAAGAGACCGGAAACCACCTTTCCCAGCATCGCGACAACTGTCAGTGAAAGGGATAGGAGCCAGAAATCGGATGAGCCGAGGTCTATAACCTTGAAGTTAAGTGCCAGACCTACGGAGACGAAGAAGATGGGGGAGACGATCCATACGAGGGGACGTATGTTTTCCTCCACGCTGTGGATCACCTTCTCGTTCAACTTCATGAAGCCAGCAAAGGGGACGATAAAGCGCCTTGAGAGCCCGAGTCCTGCGGTAAATGCCCCGAGTATCTCCGGAGAGCCCACCCTGTAGGCACCGTACCCTGTGAAGAGGACGAGGGAAAGTATAACGGGTGGTATAACGTCCGTATCCTGAAGCTTGTAAACCACAAAGTAGATCAGTTTAGCTGACAGTCTGGCAACAAAGGGAGCGACCACGAAGAATATGGCTATATCCATCATCAAACCTGCGGTCGCTTTCCAGTTCACCTGACCGCTCTTGGAGAACTCGTACAGTGCTGCGAGTATAACCACCCCAAGGACGTCGTCCAGAACAGCTGCACCCAAGACTATCTGGGAAAACTTCGCCTTCTTCTTCCCCAGATCCGACAGAACCTTAACGGTTATGCCTATGCTGGTAGCTGTGAGAGCTCCCCCTATGAAGAGGGCACTCATCGTGGACATATCAAAGAGGTAACGGGAAATGATAAACCCTCCTGCAAAGGGAAGGACAGCCCCAAGGAAGGCGACCAGCGCGGACGCAGGACCCACCTTCACCAGCATATGAATGTCCGCCTCAAGACCTACCTCAAAGAGGAGCAGTATGACTCCCAGCTCAGCGAGGACTTTTATAGCTTCACTCAGTGGGATTATCCCCAGTAAACTCTGCCCTAAGATTATCCCCGCGAAGACCTCTCCAAGAACCGCTGGTATCCCAAACCTCTTGAAGACAGTACCGGAGAGCTTGCCCGATATCAGGATCACCGCTATATGGAGGAAGAGGGTGTGAATATCCACCCCTGCGGTTGTCCCTTCCGCTCCCCCGACAACTGCCATACTGACGCCTATTTTAACAGATAGGCTAAAGCTCCCTTGGTTTACCGAGATGGTAGCCCTGCCCGTAGTCCACGCCGAGCTCCTTTAAGGCTCTCAATATCTTGGCGTTCTCCACATACTCAGCGATTACCTTTATATTCACCTCCTTGCAGAAGGAGGTTATGGTTTTGGTCAGGAGTCTTGAGACCCTGTTCTCAGGTATGTCCTTTATTATGCTTCCGTCTATCTTCAGATAGTCCACCCTCATCTGAGTTATGTTTATCAGGTTTGAGTACCCGGCTCCAAAGTCGTCTATGCATATCCTGTAACCGAGCCTTCTGAGTTCACCTATAGACTTCTTTATACTGTTGAAAGAGGGTATGCCTTCAACCTCTGTTATCTCAAGTAGCATCCTCCTCCTTACTTTCCTCTCAATAGACCTGAGCTCGCCAAGGACGGTCTCGTCTATTATGTCGGTGGGGATCAGGTTTATGCTTACTTCAATATCCTTCCTCTCTCTGAGGAGTTCCGTGTTTATCCTTATTATCTCCTTCACGAACCTTGTGTATATGAAGGTTCCCTTTATGTCATCCAGGAAGAAGCCCGGCGGGTAGATCTCTCCATCCTGCCCCACTATGCGCGCCAGGGCTTCGTAGTGGGAGATCTCACCCGTCCGCAGGTTGACTATGGGCTGGTAGTGGCATATTATCCTCCCGCTCTCTATCGCATCTCTCACGTCTGCAACCGACAGTCTGTGCTTGATCTCCTCCGAGGTGTCATCGTGAGCCTCAACCCTGTCCTTACCGCCCCTTTTAGCCCTGTAAAGAGCTCTGTCCGCACCCTTTATAGCCTCCTCCAGAGACCTGCTCCTTTCTGCGGTCAGGTTTATGCCTATGGACACCCTTATCTTTATCTGGTTTCCTTCGTAGGAGAAGACCCTTGATTTTACGCCCTCGCGGATCTTTTCAAAGAAGTTTATGACCTCAGCCTTGTCTCTGAATCTTCCCTTGGGAAGCATGATGAGGAACTCCTCCCCCGAGTATCTGATCACGTGTGCCCCCTTCAGCCTCTCTCTTAGAAAATGGGCAAGCTCCCTCAGAACGTGGTCTCCAGCCTCTTCGCCGTAGGTTGCGTTCACCTTCCTGAAGTCATCCACGTCAATAAGAGCTATGTAGTATCTGCCAAAGTCCATCCTTACACCCTCTTGATCCACATAGTTCTTTGTATAGAGTCCCGTAAGTTTGTCTATGTACAGCGACTTTTCAACAGCCCTCGTTCTCAGATACTGGTATATGGCAAAGAGAAGAAAGGCGAGGGCGGACATAACGGATACGAGCGTGGCATTCCTTATCAGGTCTATAGCTCCCTTTATCTTTCTTATCTTTTGAACTGAGAAATCAGCCACAAGTAAGGCTCTGGTGGTATGCCCCTGAACTATGGGCTTTATGTAGGTTGCACCTATGGTATGCAGGTTCTCCTGGATTATGACTACGTCCCTCCCGGTTCTCACCGCTTCAAGCCACTTAGCCTCGTTGAGGACATCAAGCTTCTCACCGAGCTCTCCCTTGTCCTCTTTAGAGCCGTCCACGAGGAAACGGAACTTACCCTCCTCGTCTCTGTAAACTATGTAAACGTACTTTATCTCCGGGGTTACGAGGAGGGACAGCTTCTTTTCTATCTGACTTCTCAGATCCTCGTCGTGGTAAAGGGCTATGACTATGTCCTGTCCTCCCAACATCTTGACCAGGTCGTTCGCTATGTTGTCAAATACATGCCCCACTATGGACACGATGTCAGAGACCATCCTCTTCTGCACGTGCCTCTCTACGAAAGAGGAACCCATGTATATAGGGATGGAGAGGGCTACCAGAACCGCTATCAGTACGAAGGTGAGGAGGTTTATTCTGTTTGCTTCTCTCGTCATATCCTGAAGCCCCTTCTGAGTTCGGTCGCCCTTCCTTCAGACTCTATATATCTTCTGTATTCCTTGGGCATCTTTATGCCCCTTTCTTCCAGTCTCTCTTTTATGAGAACTATGTTCGGTCTTCCCTTCTTCCAGTAGAAGGCTCCAAGACAGCCCCTGAACTTGCTTATATTTTCTCTCCTGGTTGAGAACAGGGGCTTCTTCAGGCAGTCCTCGGGGATACTGCTTATCTGCCCAGCCAGCAGAACTATGTCCGCCCCACCACAGTTCGTTACAAGGTGAAGGTTGTCCGAGTAGTCTTCTATGCCCCTTCTGTAGTGCTCTTTCTTATCACCTATTACGAACACTCTCACACGTTCTTTGCCAAGTATATCCTGGAAGAGCTTCTCCAGTATCTTGACCTCAAGCTCCTCCGGTTTTGAGTAGCTCACATCTATCTGCGGGTGGGCGGGAACGAATGTGAGAAGAATAAGCGTGAGGAAACTCAGCAGGTTCTTCAAAATACCCACTCCACGCTCAGATATACAGTCCTCTCCCTGATGGGATAGGTAACAACCTCACCGGTCTGAGGCACAACGTAGGGTGTTTTGATGGCTTTTCCCAGAAGGTTCTCCGCCTTGATCTTTACCGACAATTCCTGGCTGTAGTGGTAGGTGACTCCCGTGCTCAGGTCGTAGCTTTCGTCCACCCTCTTCCCTGAGAACTCAAAGCCCCTGCGGTAAACCATCTCTCCAAAGGCATCAAACTTCCCAACTGAAGACAGCAGTCGCAGGTAACCGCCCGATGTAGGCGAAGATCTCCTCTCAGGTTTCACGATCAGACTGTAGCCAGCCTCAAGCCTGTGGTTCTCACCGAACTGTCTCTCAAGGTTAACGAAGAGAGGTTTAACCTCCTCAGTTTTACCTGCGTTTGTCAGACGCCCCGTAGGGTCAGGAACTATAGCGTCCTTTATGCGCATGTAGCCCATGCCAAAACCTACCCTTGTAGAGCTTAAATTCAGAGTACCCTCAAAGGTGAAGGCGATAGGTATCTTGACCGTGTCCAGGTCTCTCGCAGAGATCTCCGTGTCGTAGAAGAAAGGGGGTATGTAACTCCTGCTCAGGAATCCCTTGATGGAGAGGTATCTGTTTATGAGGGAGATGTAACCGAACCTCGCTATTATCTCATCAAAGTCTTTAAAACCACCGTTCCTGTAATACTTGTCAAACTTTACGCCACCTATGATCAGATTGCGAGGGTTTATGGAAAACTTATCCTCAAGTATGAAGGAGTATATCTCCTGTCGGTTAAAGGGAACCGTCTCTCCCACGTCTCTCCTCAAGCCTCCAAGCGTTACGTAGTAGCGGGAATCCACGTCAGAGTTGTAGAGCTTGTAGGAAACCGCGGTGAGGAGCTTGTTCGTCGTTGAGGATAACTCTTTGGAGAGGTAAAGGGTCACCTTGCTGAAAAAGGCGTTTTCATAGAAATCTCTCGGGTTGTTCAGGGGGTTCAGGAGGTCCATAAATATAGGTATGTATAAACCTGTAGAGCTACTCTCGTAGTGCTTGCGCCTGTGGTTGTCCAGGGAGAATACGAACTTGGTGCTCCTGTCGTCCGAAGGATATACGGTCAGCGTGAGGTAGAGGTCTTCCGCCTTCGTATAGCCTCTCTCCGCAGTGTTATCCATCGCAAAACCCATGAAGGGAGACTTGTTGACATACCCGTACCCGAGCTCTAAGCTTGAATTCTCAGAGTAGAGACCAAAGAAGGCGTATCTGTACCTGCCGTCCCTCGTTAATCCCTGACCGTCCCTGTGGTAGTCCTTCCTGTTATCGTAGCTCTCTGTCAGCATAAACAGGTAGGAGAAGTCTGAATTCAGCTCCCTTGCGGAATAAATAACGGTATCGTAACCTTTCCTTGAACTACCCGTAAGTCTGAGGGCGCTGGCGTTCTCCCTGAGCGGTTCTTTGGTATAAACCTTTATTATCAGTGTCGCAGGGTCATTACCGAGCTCAATGGCTCCAACACCCAGATATATCTCCACGTGGTCAACCGCATCAAGGGGGAAGTTCTCCCACACGAGAAAGGGAGAGCCTGTGTGCAGTGAGGATACCTCGTGATCGTTTATGTAAAGCCTTATATGTCTGGGTATGGGTGAGTAGCCTCCGTACTCGTTCAGAGTGAGAACGCCGAACCGGTTGTTCCCGAGGGTAAAGAACCTCACAGACCTGAGCAGATCCGCAAGCCTGTGAGCCTGCATCCTCTCTATATCGTCCCTCGTGAAGAGTATCAGGTGCCCCAGACTGTCCTTTCGTGTCTGTCTGTAAAGTTCTGAAGCTTTCCTGTACTCCTTGAGTAGCTCAGTTATCTCCTGGGAATGGGACTCCACAGTCAGGAGGAGTAGCCCAGAGATCACAACAAGACCTTTTATTCTCTTTAGCATCTCCCCATAAAACCTAAAATAGGTTATACAATTTAAATCGCATGTTAAGGGAAAGAGTTAAGCACTTCCACTTTGTGGGAATAGGCGGTATAGGTATGAGCGGTATCGCTCAGATACTCCTTGAGATGAACTACCGTGTATCCGGTTCTGATGTGAGGGAGAGCAAGAACACCGAGCTTCTCAGGAAGAAGGGAGCCCGTATAAACATAGGTCACAGAGCTGAGAACGTGGACAACAGCGTGCAGGTGGTCGTCTATTCCTCCGCTGTCAGGGAAGACAACCCTGAGCTCAGGAAGGCAAGAGAGATGGGAATACCCGTGATCCCGAGGGGGGAGATGCTCGCTGAACTATTCAAGCTCAAGGAGGGTATAGCGGTCAGCGGTTCTCACGGAAAGACAACAACCACGTCCATGATAGCCCATATCCTTGAGGAGGCGGGCTTTGACCCAACGGTGATAATAGGAGGGATACTCCATAGGCTGGGCGGTAACGCCAAGCTCGGTAAGGGAGACCTCCTGGTATCTGAGGCTGACGAGAGCGATGGTTCTTTCCTGAAACTCTCTCCGGCGGTCAGTGTCATAACCAACGTTGACCTTGAGCACATGGACTACTACAGGGACATTGAGGATGTAATAGCTTCCTTCTCCCAGTTCGCAGGCTCTGTGCCCTTCTACGGCTTCTGCGTTGCGAACGCGGACGATAAAAACACGAGAAAGGCGGTCTCCAACCTGACAAAGAGGCTGATAACCTTCGGTATAGAGAGAGAGGCTGATGTAAGAGCGGTAGAACTATCTATAGAGGGAGGTAGGTACGCCTTCAGCGTGATAAACAGGGGAGAGTTCTTGGACAGGATCCATCTGGGAATAGGTGGAAGGCACAACGTTTACAACGCCCTCGCTTCCATAGCCGTGTCCCTGGAGCTTGGAGTCCCTTTTGAGGTTGTTAAGTCCGCTCTGGAAGGTTTCCGTAATGCGGAGAGGAGGATGGAGCTGAAGGGCTTTTATGGAGACGTTCCCGTGTACGACGATTACGGACACCACCCCACGGAGATAAAGGCTGTGGTGAACGCCCTGAGGGAGATGTATCCCGGCAGGAGACTCGTTATGGTGTTCCAGCCCCACAGGTACTCAAGGACACACTTTCTCTTCAACGAGTTCGTTGAGGTTCTCAAGCTTCCAGACCTCCTGTTCATGCTTGACATATACCCGGCGAGCGAGAAGAACGTATACGGTGTTGACGCGAGGGAGCTTGCCCTGAGATGCGGTGCCAGCTTCGTTGAGGATAAGGAGAGCATCTCCGAACTGCTGAGGGAAAATCTGAGGAAGGATGATGTCCTGCTCTTCATGGGTGCAGGCGACATAACGAAGCTCTGTGAAGAGTTTATTAAAGAAACCTTACCTCCTCTTCCTGAGCTCAACCATCCTTGAGAAGCTTTTGAGTTTTGAGAGAACGAGCCTGTGGAAGTAGTTAGCCTTCATACCTGTCATTATCTCTATCGCATCATCAACCGTGTCAATTATGTAAAGGCGAAACTTTCCCTTTTCTATGTCCGCTATAAGCTCCTCTTCCAGGACAAGGTTATCCATATTCCTTGAGGGAAGAACCACACCCTGTCTTCCCGTTAAACCCTTCTCCCTGCAGACCCTCCAGTAACCCTCAACCTTCTCCTTTATCCCTCCAACTGGTTGAACATTCCCCAGCTGGTCTAAAGAACCGGTTATAGCGAACTCCTGCTTTATTGGAACTTCCGCTATTGCGGATAGAACCGCTATAAGTTCGGCGATAGAAGCACTGTCTCCCTCAACCTCATCGTAGGACTGCTCAAAGGTTATGCTACAGGAAAGAGATATAGGCGTTTTCCTACCGTACCTGTTCCCTATGTATCCCGTTAGTATCATCACCCCCTTGCTGTGGATCGGACCGCTGAGTTCTACCTCCCTCTCTATGTTTATTATCCCTTTCTCCCCAATATAAGCCGAGGCGGTTATCCTTGTCGGCTTTCCGAAGCTTATATCACCAAGGTCGTAAACGCTGAGACCGTTTATCTGACCCACCTTAAGTCCCTCTGTGTCAACAAGTATCTTGCCTTCCGCTATCATCTCTCTTATCTTCTCCTCTACAAGATTAGACCTGAATATCTTCTCCTTTACAGCTCTCCTGACGTCCTCTCCTTCTATCCTTTCTCCCCTTGAGAGTGTATCTGCCTCTCTCAGGATATCCGTTATGTACCCGAAGATGACGTTCACCTTCTTTCTGCTTCCGGAACGAACGACCGCATACCTCAATACCTCCTCAACTCCATCCGGGGAAAGGTCCTTTATCCCTTCGTCCTGAACTATCTTCCTGAGTATCTTTGGAAAGTCAGCGATAATCTCATCGGTAAGCTTTACCACAGGATCAAACTCAGCTTTCACCTTGAAGAGTCTGTTAAATTCTGGGTCAAAGAGGGAGAGCATATGGAAGGCTAAGTAATCTCCTATCAGGAATATCTTTCCATCAAAGGGAACGGGTTGAGGGTCTATACCAACGGATAAGGGGAATACATCACCCAGAGGGTACCCGCTTACATAGATTTTTTTGTGAAGGAGAACTCTCTTTAAGGCTTCCCAGAGGTAAAGGTTCCTGAGTACATCGTGTGCCCTGAGAACAAGATAGCCTCCCCTTGCTCTATGGAAGCTTCCTCCGACTATACTGCTGTGGTCAGCGTAAAGTATTCCCATTTCGGCTCTGTAGGAGATATAACCAAAGAGGCTTCTGAAGGAAGGCATATCCTCATGAACCACCGGTGCGCTCTCCAGTTTTGAGTTATCAACTACAACGTTGAGCCTGAATAGATTTATGTTGCTCTCCGCGAGTCTTCTGAGAGGAACGTTCTCCTCCACCAGCTTCCACTCCACGAAGAACTGTATGTTCCTTACAAGGTTCTCCTTGAGCTTTTTGAGGAACTCAAGTATGTTCTTCTGTTCCCTGTACTTTTCTTCAAGGCTGTAAAGAAGGCTCTCAACCAGATAGTTTGCGGTTCTCTCTCTCAGTTCCTTGAGCTCTTCCGCTAGTTGATGGTCAAGCTCTCTGAGACTCCTCAGGTAATCCCTGAACTTCTCCCCGAACTCCTCCACGCTTTTTTCGTATCTGCTTCGGAGTACTGGGTTCTGCATAACCTCTACCTCTGGGACAACCCTCCCTTGAACTATGGGAAGGAGCTTCATTCCAGCAGGGGTAAAGACAACTCCGAGGTCGTACCTTTGGGCTTCTCTGACAAGCTCATTTATTATTCTTTCTTTCTCCTCCTCTATCTCTCTTATCTTCTTTTCCCTCTCCTCCTCAAACTCCTTGCTCTCAAAGATCCTGTGAGACTGTTCTTTAAGACTTTCTATAACCTCGTCTATGTCCTTCTTCAGCTCTTTCCCCAGACCGCTGGGAACGAGAAGATACTTTGGCTTTAAGGGTTCTTCAAAGTCATGGTAGTAACAGATATCCTCAGGGATAGGTTTCTCTTTAGCCTTTTCCTCAAGCTTTCTGAGTGTATAGGTTGTCCTTCCTATGCTCTCAGGTCCTGAGACATAAACGTTATATCCCTCCTTCTCTGTACTTAGGGCAAGCTCAAAAGCCCTATCAACCCTCGGTTGGGAGGGAAAGATAGCAAGAGCTTCAACGCTTTCAGTTCCTTCTTTTATCCCAAAAACTATCCTCAGCTCTTTTGCTTCTACCTTCTTTATACCCATCAGGCACCCTCGCGAAAGACCTTGAACATCAGACCACCGAAGAAGAGCAGAGCGACCAGACCTACTAACATAAGGAAGTACTCAACCTTAAAGAACTCAGGCTTGTACGCCGACACCACCAGAGCCATGGAAACTATGAAGGCGAGGGTGAGTATGCTTAGGGCGAGCCTGTTTATATCCTTTCTTAGGTCGCTGACGAGCCTCTTCTCACCCTCGTACCTTACGGAGAACTCCACCTTGCCCGCTTCAAGCATGGTGGTTAACCTCTTTAGCTTCTCCGGAGACTGGACTATCATCTTTGAGATGAGGAGGAGGTTCTTCTCCACCTGACGGGACACAAACTTTGGGGAGGTGAAAACCCTTCTGCTTCTTGATACGTAGGGTTTCACAACGTTTATCATCTTGAAACCTGGATCCAGGTTCATGAGGAGACCCTCAGCCATACCTATGGTCTTCAGAAGGAGGAAGAGGTCGGAGGGCAGGCTTATCCTGTATCTGTAAGTTAGCCTGAATATATCGTTTACCACTCTGGACAGCTTTATCTCTCCGAGGGGCTTGAGGAAGTAGTAGGAGAATAAAACCTCAAGCTCCTTCCTCAGCATGCCCTCCCTCTTCAGCTCTCCCCTTATTCCGAGGTCGTAGAGGGCGTCCATAACGAGACCCATGTCGTTCTTTGTAATTCCGTACAGGAGCTGGAGGAGGTTCAGCCTCAACATGTCGTCCAGAACACCAACCATGCCGAAGTCAACGAGACCTATCCTGCCGTCTTTCAGAAGAAAGAAGTTTCCCGGGTGGGGGTCTCCATGAAAGAAACCGTCCCTGAAGAACATGTTCATGTAAACCATTGCCCCTCTGCGGGCTACCTCCCCGGGGTCGTACCCCATGGCTCTTATCCTATCCACCTCGGTGAACTTCACACCCTTGAGCTCTTCCAGGGTGAGAACCCTTGAGGTTGTGTACTCCCAGAATACCTCCGGTATGTGAACGTACTCGTCCTTCATAAAGTTCCTCCTGAAGGTCTCAGCGTTCCTGCCCTCCCTCTCGTAATCAAGCTCGTTCCTCAGAACGTAGGCGAACTCCTCAAATAGACCCTCAAGGTCCCAGTGCTGAGCCATTTCCCAGTGGGTTGACAGCCTCCTTACGAGCTCCTCAAGGATCTCAAGATCCTGCCTGATCTGTATCTCAACGCCTGGTTTCTGAACCTTGACGATAACGTCCGTTCCGTCCCTGAGCCTTGCCCTGTGAACCTGTCCTATGGAGGCTGAGGCTACTGGCTTCCTCTCAAAGTTCAGGAAAAGCTCATCAACCGGTCTTCCAAGCTCCTCCTCTATAACCTTTACGATCTCTGAGGTTGGACATGGAGGTATCCTGTCCTGTAGCTTCGTAAACTCCTCTATGTACTCCGAGGGAATAAGGTCGGGTCTTGTGCTCAGTATCTGACCCAGCTTTATAAAGGTTGGTCCGAGCTCCTCAAAGGCCATCCTGAGGTGCTCGGGTGCGGAGTACCTCTCCTTTCTCTTGGGATGACCGAGTATCCCCCAGTGGAAGGGAACAAACCTTCCGAGACCGACCTTCTCAACTATAAAGCCAAAGCCGTGCTTTGCCAGAATCTTGGCTATCTGTGCCTTCCTCTTTACGTTCCTCGGACCAAACATCACGTTATCAGACTCAGGAAGAAGAGGATGAGGATTATCGCGACTACTATGGCGAGCGGATTCCTCTTGAGCTTCTCTATCAGGCTCTCCTTACGCTTTGTCTTTTCTCTGTAATAGTCCCTGTCCATAAGACCCATTCTTGAACCTCCTTACTTTAATTTACCCTTCCCTCGCCACAAAGTAGAAGAGAACTTCTCTCGCTCCGAGGGAAAGGAGGAGCCTTGCGATCTCCCCACTGGTGGCACCGCTCGTGAGGACGTCATCAAATACGAGGACCCTCCTGCCTTCTATCTTCTCCAGATAGTCCTCTCTCACGCCGAAGGCGTCCTTCACAGCTCTGAATCTATCCTCCCTTCCGTAGGAAGCTAAAGGTTTTGAATGCTTCCTCCTGTACAGGATCTGCCCGGGCTGAACACCCGCACCCTTCAGTATCTCCTCGTTGTG
>WGFS01000021.1 GCA_015492115.1 Aquificaceae bacterium | reverse complement strand
GGATTGGGGTAGTCCGGTGCACCTTCGACTATGAGGGATGTAACGCCGTTGGCTAGTATCCCGTAGACTATGTAGGAGTGTCCTGTTATCCACCCTATGTCCGCAGTGCACCAGAAGATGTCGTCCTCATGCAGGTCAAAGACCACCTTTGAGGTGAAGTAGGTCTGTGCCATGTATCCTCCAGTGGTGTGGAGGACTCCCTTGGGTTTACCCGTTGTTCCGGAGGTGTAGAGGATGAAGAGAGGATCCTCAGCGTCCATGACCTCGTAATCGCACTCTGGATCGCTGTCGTTGACGAGAGTGTAAAAGTCCAGGAACCTGCCGTCCCCTCCTTTCAAAGCGTCCCCGTCCCTGTCCCAGACTATAACCTTCTCCACGTGTTCCACATCCTTCACAGCTTCCTTTGCGACCGAGAGGAGGTCTATCTTCTTCCCCCTTCTCTTCGTGTAGCTCGCTGTTACCAGAACCCTGGCGCCCGCCTCCTTTATCCTGAGGTTCAGTGCTCCCACCGAGAACCCGGCGAAGACGACGCTGTGTATAGCTCCTATCCTCGCGCAGGCGAGCATCGTCGCGACCGCCTCTATGGTGCTGGGCATGTAGATGGACACCCTGTCCCCCTTCTGGACTCCGAGGGACTTGAGTCCGTTCGCTATTCTGTTCACAAGCTCCAAGAGTTCCCCGTAGGTTATCTTTCTCTCGTTGTTGTCCTCGTCCACGAATATGTAGGCAACCCTGTCCCCCTTCCCGTTCTGGACGTGTCTGTCGAGGCAGTTGTAGGTTACGTTCGTCTTCCCTCCTACGAACCACTTTGCGTAGGGATAGTTCCACTCAAGCACCCTGTCCCACTTCTTGAACCAGTGGAGCTCCTCCGCTACCTTTACCCAGAAGCCCTCCCTGTCCTTTATGGACTCCTCATAGAGGGATTCGTAGTCCTTCACCCACGCTCTCTCAACTATCTCCTTGGGCGGGTAATACTTCTCCTCTACCTTCAGAAGAACCCTTGACTCTTCCATCTTCTCCCTCCTTTTAAGAGATTTTAAACGAAAACCGCTCCCTTGACTTTTTCCCTCAGTGTGTCAAAATTGACACTATGGGTGGGATACTGGTAGTTGAGGACGACGAGAGCCTGAACATTCTCATAGAAAAGAAGCTCAGAAAGAGAGGTTTTAAGGTAGACGCGGTGAGGAGCGGTGAGGAGGCGAGGGAGCTCATAGAGCAGGGGGGCTACGACGTCGTTCTGATAGACATAAAGCTTACGGACATGAGCGGGCTTGACCTCTTGAGGGAACTCTCCCCCCATACAAACGCCAAGTTCATCGTGATAACCGGGTACGGAGACGTGAGCACCGCTGTTGAGGCTATGAAGGCTGGGGCATCGGACTTCATCCAGAAGCCTTTCTCCTTTGATATACTTGAGGTTAGCATAGATAAGGCTCTGAAGGAGAAGCGCCTTGAGGAGGAGAACAGAGCCCTCAAGAGCTTCCTCTTTGACAAGGAGCACGAGATAACCTTTGAGACGAGGAGCCCCGCCTTCAACAACATCTTACAGATGGTGGAGGGTGCTGCGAGGAGCGACATAAACATACTCCTGAGGGGCGAGACGGGGACGGGGAAGGAGGTTCTCGCGAGGTACGTCCACAGACTTTCGGAGAGAAGGGACAAGCCCTTCATAGTGGTGGACTGCGGAGCTATACCCGAACACCTCTTTGAGAGTGAGCTCTTCGGACACGAGAAGGGAGCCTACACGGGAGCCACGAGCAGGAAGCTGGGGCTGGTGGAACTTGCGGACGGGGGAACCCTCTTTTTGGATGAGATAGGGGAGATCCCGCTTCCCGTTCAATCAAAGCTCCTTAGGTTTGTAGAGACGAGAAGGTTCAGAAGGGTGGGGGGTTTGAAGGAGAACAGGGTTGATGTCAGGATCATATCCGCAACCAACAGGGATCTGAAGGATATGGTGAGGAGGGGAGAGTTCAGGAGCGACCTCCTCTACAGGATAAATACTATGGAGGTGGAGATACCGCCTCTGAGAGAGAGGAAGGAGGACATCCCGCTCCTCGTTGACGCTTTCCTCAAGAGGTACAGGAAGAAGATAAGGAAGGAGACCCTCAGGAAGCTTATGGACTATGACTGGCCCGGGAACATAAGGGAGCTCAGGAATGCCATAGAGAGGGCTTCTCTACTCTCAAAGGGAGAGTATATAGACGAGAACCTCTGCCTTCCAGCCGAGGAGAGGAGGGAAGCCTGTATAGAGAACGTATTTTCAAGCATGCCCTCTCTGAAGGATCTGGAGCTCCTTTACACCGCCTATCTCTACAGGAAGCTCGGGAGTGTGAACAAGGTTGCAAAGGTACTCGGATGCAGTAGGAGGACGGTTTTCAGGAAGCTAAGGGAGCTAAGGGAGAGGGATGGTGACCTTGAAGGTAGCCCCCTCTCCGAGCTTGGTATAGACCTCAACTGAACCCCCGTACTCCCTCACTATGCTGTCCACTATCGCGAGTCCGAGCCCGGAGCCTTCCCTCTTATTCTTTCCCTGATAGAAGGGTATGAATATCTTGCTGAGCTCTTCCTGCTCTATCCCCGGTCCTCTGTCACTCACCTCAAGGGTCCAGCTTTCCCTCTCTTTCTTAAGCCTGACCTCTACCTTCTCTCCCGGTGGGGAAGCCTGAACCGCGTTGAGAACAAGGTTGAGAACTATATGTCTTATATCCGTCTCGTTTCCAACCTGATAACCCACGTCGTCAAGCTGTGTCTCTATCACTACCTTCTTCTCTCTGGCGTAAATCCTCAGTATGTCCACGGAATCTCTTACAGCTTTTTTGACATCCACGAGGTCTTTTGTAGATTTTCTCTTTACGAGGAACAGGAGTTTGTCCACATAATCCTTACAGGTACTCACCGCGTTCCTTATAGTCTCTATCTCTTCACAGCGTCCAACCCTCTCTTCAAGCTCCTCAAGGGCAAGGAGTATGGTGCTCAGGGGGGTGTTGAGCTGGTGGGCTACCCCGAGAGCGAGGAAACCAACGGAGCTGAGCCTCTGGGAGAGACTGAAGAGGTAATACTTCTCCTTGTCGCTCTTTATGTCTCTTATTATCTGGATTATCTTCTCACCGTTCTCTATAGGGAAGGCACATATCTCCACGGGAACCTCTCTGTTGTCGTGGGTGTAGTGGGTATGGACAACGTTCACCGATCTTCCTGACTTCTCTATCTCTTTCAAAGGACAGTGGTGGCACTCTCCCTCACAGGGTTCCGTCTGGTGGTGGGAAACCACATAACAGAAGTTGCCTATAACTTCCGTGGGGTCTTCGTATCCGAGATCTCTGACGTACCTTTCGTTGGCGTAAACTATCCTGTAGTTCTTATCTATTACAACGACCTCTTCCTCAAAGTCGTCAAAGACCGAGAAGTCCATCAGAGTAAATTTACCCCGGACCTCTCCGGAAGGGTAGCTGTCAGGGATGACCCCACCGGTGACAGAAATGGCACACAACGGTCAGGGCTATATTTCATAAGTCATTGATATCCGATATAAATCGGATTTGGCACGCCAATTGCTAACTACACGGAGGTGAAAAAACCTTAAAGGGGGTGTAAGCATGAGTGTAAGCAGGAGGGATCTCTTCAAGGTTGCAGGAGTGGGAGCGGCGGTAGCCGCAACCAGCGGAGCGGTGAGCTTTACCTTTGCGAGAAAGACCAACGTTATCAACCTCCCAAAGCCGTCCAGAAGTTCGGCGAGGGTAGTTATAGTGGGGGGTGGTTGGTCTGGCTCTACGCTCGCCAAGTACATAAAGAAGAGGGACCCGAAGATAGACGTGGTCCTCATAGAGAAGAACAACGTGTTCATGTCCTGCCCCGTGAGCAACCTATGGCTCGTAGACCTCGTTGACCTTGAGTTCCTTATCCACAACCACCTGAAGGCAGCTGATAAGTACGGATATCACTTCGTAAATGCGGAGGTCCACGACGTAGACAGGAGGAGGAGGTACGTTTACACGAGCATAGGTAAGATCCACTACGACTACCTTGTCCTCGCGACGGGGATAGACTACGACTACTCCCAGTGGGTTGGTGATGATCCCAGGGACATAGAGATAGCCATGAAGAAGTATCCTGCAGCCTTTAAGCCCGGAGAGGAACACTTCAGACTCAAGAGAAAGATACAGGACTTTGAAGAAGGGAACTTCGTCATGACGGTTCCACCTGGACTTGACTACAGGTGTCTGCCAGGACCCTACGAGAGGGCTACGATGGTCGCCTGGTACTTCAAGCAGAACGAGATACCGGGTAAGGTCATCCTCCTTGACCCTCACAACGACCCACCTGTCAAGGCTAAAGGCTTCCACACCGCCTGGGACACTTTCGTAAAGGGCTACATAGAGTACTACCCGCAGACCCAGATAAAGCACGTTGACTTCGGTAAGAAGAAAATAGTCACGAACCTCGGGGACATAGACTTTGACGATCTGAACCTCTACCCGAGATGTAAGTCCGCTCCCCTGGTTTACAAACTGGGTCTCGTCCCCAAGGGTGACAGGTGGCCTTCACTCAAGTGGCCCTGGTACATGTCAACCGTGGACGAGAGGATATTCTGTACCGGAGACGCCAGGAACCAGCCCTTCTCCAAGAGCGGAAACACCTCTAACTCAGAGGCGCACAACGTTGCAGAGCTGATAGTGAACATCATACACGGAAAGAGCATGCCCTACAAGCCTCCGAGAACCCTCTGTTACTCCGGTGTAACCAAGGGTAAGGCTGTATGGGTTGACTTGACCTACAAGTACGATCCGAAAAAGAACAGCTTCCAGTTCTGGAACGTTAGGATGGACAACACACCTTCCTCCAAGAACTGGAAGGCTTACCTTGAGTGGGCAAGGGCTATGTACAGGGATATGTTCAGCTGACGGAGGAGAGTATGGACAGGAGGGGTTTCATAAAGACGTGCACTGCCGTTGCCGCCGCTTCCCTCGCTTCCCCCTCCCTTTTTATCAACTCTTTGAAAGCTCAGGAGCTGGAGTTCAAAGCCTACAAGAAGGCCATCCTCCTTAAGAAGGACGGAACATCTCTGAAGCCAGAGGATGTAGACCCGGGGAAACAGTACATCTTCTTTTATCCCCACAGAGCTACACCCTGCATACTCGCCAATCTGGGGAAAGAGGTTCCCTCCACAGAGGTAAAACTCTCGGATGGAACGACCTACAGGTGGCCCGGAGGTGTTGGACCTGAGAAGAGCATAGTCGCCTACTGTGCTATATGTCCTCACCAGATGAGTCACCCTACACCGGAGTTCTCCTTCATAAACTACTACCCCGAGAATATACCTTCAAAGATAGTGAAGAGGGGAGGCGTGATACAGTGCTGTGCCCACCTCTCAGTCTTTGATCCAGCCAAGGGAGGGGAAGTGATAGATGGACCAGCCCCTCAGCCACTCACAGCCATAGTCCTAAGGTACGAAGGAGGAAAGCTCTACGCGGTGGGAACTCTCGGAAAGGAGCTTTACGAGGACTTCTTTGACGTCTTCAAGCCAGATCTCAGGAAGCTCTACAGGTCAACGAGGAAGGCTAAAAAGCTTGTAGATAAGTGTGAAGTTACAGAGGTGGAGGAGTATGCCCAGGAAGTCATCAGGTGTTAGCAGAAGGAGGGTATTAGCTGGAGGTGCACTGGCTCTCGCTCTCTCCGGGATGAACTTTGTGGTCTCCAAGAATACCTCAAGGTTGCTTGGAGCACCGCGGGGAAGGAGAGTGGTTGTAGTCGGAGGTGGTTACGGCGGAGTAACCGCGGCAAAGTACGTTAAGAAGGAAAACCCGGATGCGGAAGTCATACTTATTGAAAAGAACCAGCTCTTCGTTTCCTGTCCACTGAGTAACCTGTACCTGGTTGGGCTTATAAACTATGGACAGCTCTGCTTCCCTTACAACAGACTCCACACCAAATACGGGGTTAAGGTGATAAACGACTTCGTAACGGACATAGACCTTCCAAAGAGGCGCGTCTACCTATCCTCAGGATACATAGAGTATGACTACCTGATACTTTCTCCGGGCATAGAGTACGACTTCTACGAGTATCCCTTTTACGAAGAGGCGTCCTGGTTCTATCCAGGTGCCTTCAGACCCGGGAGCGAGCACCTCTACCTGAAGAGGTTGCTGGAGGAGTTTGAGGGCGAAAATGTGGTCTTCACAGTCCCCAAGATGCCCTACAGATGCCCTCCCGCCCCTTACGAACGGGCTGCTCTTATGCTGAGTTACATAAGGGAAAACGGACTCAAGGCACACATGTACTTCATAGATGCGAACGAGTATCCCCCAGTTCTGAGGGAAGGCTTTATGAAGGCATACAACGACTTTTACAGAGGAATGGCTACCTATATAACTGGCGCGACCATAAAGGAGATAGACATCGCTTCAAAGACAATAAAGACAGACAAAGGAGACGTAAGGTTTGATTTCGGCTCAATAATACCACCTATGAGGGCACCCAAGTTTCTGGAAGAGATCGGGCTTATCTACGATGATGAGAAGTGGGTCAGAGTTGATCCCATGACCTTTGAAACGAAGGTGAGAAACGTTTTCGTCATAGGAGATTCCTGTGAGTCTTACCTTCCAAAGAGCGGATACGCTGCAAACTCTCAGGCTAAGGTGGTAGCCAGAATAGTTGCTGACCGGATCAGGGGAAAGGAGCCAGAGGGAGAGCTAATACAACACGGTGTATGCTACGCGATGGTCAACCTCAGATCTGCGATAATGGTTGAGGTTGAGTACAAGTACAACGTTAAGACAAGAAAGGTAAAGAAGATCCTGAGGGAGGACAACACCTGGAAGGTCTCAACCGCAAAGAGATACCACGAGTGGGCAAGGGGTCTCTGGAGGGACATGTTCTTTTAGAAACGGCTCCCCTCACCCCTTTTTCTTTTTTTTCTTTTTCTAAACTCCGTAAGGGTGAGACCGTATAGTATAATCATGACGGGAGGGAAAGGTATGTTAAAAGCGGTTACAGCTCTCGCCTTACTGTTTACTGTGAGCTTAGCTTTCTCCTTCAGGGTGACCCAGGGAATAGATGAAGCCCAGAGGGCGGTTATAAAGGCGTACAACGTTGGGGCAAAGGACAAGGCTCCCTACCTCTACTCAAAAACCAAAGGCTACAAGGAGATAGCTGCCATACTTGCATCCGAGGCGGACGACGTTGGTTCAAAGATATTCGCCATACGAACCATGAACTACGCCTCTAAAGCCATAAGCGCTGCCTTCTCAGGGAAAGAAGAGCTTACGCCTGTGGAGCCTGCTCCAAAACCAACGGAAAAAAAGAAGGATACATTCCAGCTCGTTGATATAGACGACATAAAGAACAGGATAGATTTCTTGAGAGAGAACAAGGGGAAGGACTGTTCTCCGAGGGAGCTGGGAAGGGCGGAGGCTTTCTACGATGCCTTAGTTTACGAGCTCAAAAAGGAGGAGCCGAACTCAGCCCTTGTACTGAAGTTCTTCAACGAGGTGAGTACGGAGAGTAAGATCGCTGAGAGCAAACTCAAGGTAGCTATGGAGAACGAGCTTGAGTGTTACACGGGCAGGAAGAAGGTGGTTAAACCCCCACCCCCTCCTGAAGAAGAGAAAGCCAAATCGGAGGAGAAGGCGACCAAGGAGGCTAAGCCCAAAGAGGAAAAGAAGCCTCAGCTTATTGAAGAGCCGTTGAAGATAACCGCAAGGATACACTTTGACTTTGATAAGTACAACATAAGGAGGGAGTATGTTCCCATACTCAACGAGGTCGTTAAGACTCTCAAGGAGAACAAGTTCGTAAAGGTGAGGATAGAAGGCTTTACCGACATAATAGGACCCAAGGAGTACAACGTGAAGCTCGCCAGGAAGAGGGCTGAAACCGTGAAGAGGTACCTTGTGGAGCACGGGATACCTGAGGATAAGATAGAGATAGTTGGTTTTGGAAAGGAGAGGTTCATAGCGAGCAACAAAAACCCCATAGGAAGGCTGACAAACAGGCGTGTGGAATTTATAGTCCTGAAGGTCCAAGAGGAGTAGTATATGCCCGAAATACTTATGGGGATAGGGAAAGCGGGGCTGAAGGAGTCCGGCGCCCCCGACCTCCTGGTGATAGCACTCCCCTACCCCTGCACAGCGTCCTTCCTGTTTACAGACAACTACTTTAAGGCTGGCTCTGTGATCTACTCCGAAAGGATCGCAAAGGAGACGGAGAAAGTAAGAGCCCTTGTCATAAACAGCGGGAACGCAAACTGCGGGACGGGTGAGGAGGGTATAGTACACGCGGAGCTCATGGCTCATCGGGTAGCCCAGAGGCTTGAGATAAGACATGACGAGGTTCTCGTCTTCTCAACGGGAATAATAGGGAAACCCCTGCCTATAGACAACGTTCTCAGAGCCATAGACGATGCCTGCTCCATCCTTGAACCCCTGGACCTTGAGAGGGCATCGGGGGTTATTTCCACGACCGACAGCTTTCCCAAGTTTGATTTCGTCAGGAAGGGCGAGCTTGAGACCTTCGGCTTTGCAAAGGGCGCGGGTATGATAGCCCCTTCCATGGCGACCATGCTCTCCTTTGTGTTTACCACCGGAGACCTTGACTATGAGACCCTAAGACAGCTTCACAGGAGTGTAAACGAGAGAACCTTCAACTCCATAACCGTTGACGGGTGTGAGAGCACCAACGACAGCTTCGGGCTCATTTCCCTCGGCGAAGTTAGGGCGGATCTGAAGGACATAGAAGATCAGGTCTTTGAGGTATCAAATACACTTGCCAAGAAGATCGTAGAGGACGGAGAGGGGGCGACGAGGGTGATAAAGGTTACGGTTAAGAGGGCAACCCTGGAGATGAAGGCGAGGGAGATAGCGAGGGCTGTGGCGAACTCCCTTCTTGTGAAGACCGCAGTTTACGGAAGAGACCCCAACTGGGGGAGGATAGCATCCGCGGTGGGGAGCACCGAGTTCCCCATAGACCCTTTTTCCATGAAGATATACATGGGAAGTCACCTCCTTTACGATGGGAAGCCCCACCCCAAGGCTGAGAAGCTTGCCAAAAAGTACCTTGAAGAGAATAAGGAGGTGGAGATAACCGTTGACCTGAACGAAGGTAAAAATTCATGGACTTACTACTCTTCAGACATAGGTTATGAGTATATTAAACTGAACGCCGAGTACCATACGTGAGGTGGGCTATGAGGGGACTCTTAGAAGCTCTCCCCTTCTTTATATTCGTTGCCATCTTTCTGGCGATAGCTATGGGAGGGAATCTCTTCAAGTACATAGGAGGGTTTGCGATGATCTTTTCACCTATAGTCGTTCTGATAGTACTGGGAATAATATTCCTCCTCGCTGCGATAAAGATAATCCCTGAGTACGAAAGGGCTGTCGTCTTCCGTCTGGGGAGGGTTATAGGAGCAAAGGGACCAGGGCTCATCATAATAATCCCCGTAATTGACCGCATAGTCAAGGTTTCCCTCAGAACCGTTACCCATGACGTTCCCACCCAGGACATAATAACCAAGGACAACGTCTCTGTTCAGGTTGACGCGGTGGTTTACTTCAGAGTGGTTGACCCTGTGAAGGCGATAGTTGAGGTGGAGGATTACCTCTACGCTACATCTCAGATAGCCCAGACCACACTGAGGAGCGTTTGCGGTGAAGCTGAACTTGACGAGCTACTTTCAAAGAGGGAGAGGATAAACATAAAGCTCCAGGAGATAATAGACAGGCAGACAGATCCGTGGGGTGTAAAGGTCGTGGCGGTTGAGCTGAAGAAGATAGACCTCCCCGACGACCTCAGGAAGGCTATAGCCAGACAGGCTGAAGCTGAGAGGGAGAGGAGGGCGAAGATAATCTCCGCAGAGGCTGAGTATCAGGCAGCGCAGAAGCTCCTTGACGCAGCCAAGATACTCGCTACCGAGCCCATAGCGATTCAGCTGAGGTACCTGGAAACCCTGCACACCATAGGGCTCCAGAACGCAAAGATGGTCATATTTCCCTTCCCCTTTGAGTTCGTAGAGTTCATGAGGAAGGAGAAGAAGGATTAAGCGCTGAGCAGTATACTTCGCAGTTCCTCGGACTGCCTGTGCTCTCCAACGAGCCCTCGCTCGTGAACCTGCTTGTCCACACGCTTGGGTTCAAGGGTGTTAACGATGTACTCCATAGCCCTGTAAGCCTTGGTGGGGTCTCCGCAGGTATAGACGTCCACCGTCGCCAAGCCATGCTCGGGCCAGGTATGGATAGAGATGTGAGATTCTGCGAGAAGGACAACTCCCGTTGCCCCGTGGGGCTGGAACTGGTAGTAGTGAGAGGATATCTTTGTGAGGTCGGCGACCTTAACGGCGGTCTCCAAAAGGTCCCTTACGTCTTCAACGCGGTCTATACGCTCCGCGTCCACACCGTAAAGGTCAGCTAGGATATGCAGTCCGAGGGTCTTTGCCATTTCCTATCCTCCCTTGAAAAGTTTTGGAAAAGCTTGAGGAACATAAAGCAGCTCATGTCTGAGCACCTCCTTAAAAGCAAATATACAGTATAATCATTTTTCGTGAAAAAGACAAGGAAAGTTCAGAAACTCCGCCCAACCTCATCCCTCGTTAAGAACGCCCTCTTCAACATACTGGGAGATATAGAGGGGCTGTACTTCGTGGATCTCTTTGCTGGGACAGGGCAGGTGGGACTTGAGGCTGAGAGGAGAGGTGCTCGGGTTATCTACGTTGAGAAGAACCCGGCAAGGGTAGAGGAGATAAAGAAGAGGGCAAAGGGTAAGGTGATAAGGGGTGATGCGCTCAGAGTTCTTGAGAGGCTTGAAGAACAGCCGGACATAATCTTCGCTGACCCGCCCTACAACTTTGACAGGTACAAGGCTCTGATAGAGAAGTCCCTGAGAGCTCTCTCGCCCGGTGGACTCTTCATACTTGAGCACGACAAGAGGAAAAGATTTGACGCTGACGAGGAGAGACGGTACGGGGACACGGTTCTCTCCTTCTGGAGGAAGGTCGCATGAGGAAGGCTGTCTATCCGGGAACCTTTGACCCACCCCATCTCGGACACCTTGACATAGTTGAGAGAAGCCTGAAACTCTTTGACAGGATCGTGGTCGCCGTTGCGGAGAACCCGAGGAAGCACATCCTCTTTTCTCTTGAAGAGAGGCTGGAGATGTTCAGAGAGATGACAAAACCCATGGGAGACAGGGTTGAGGTAAAGGGTTTCAACTCACTTCTCGTGGACTTCATGAGAGAGGAAGGGATAGACATAATAGTGAGGGGGGTTAGGCTCTTCACCGATTTTGAGTACGAGCTCCAGATAGCCCTCACGAACTTCAAGCTCGCGGAGGTTGAGACGGTATTCATGATGCCTTCCCAGGACTATATACACATAAGCTCAACCATAGTCAGGGATGTCGCATCCTACTGTGGAGAGCTGGGGGGTCTCGTTCACCCCTTCGTGGAAAGGAAGCTGAGAGAGAAGTTCAGATGTGGTTAGCCTTTTTACTGTTACTTACCTTAAACAGCCTTGTTCTGTCGGGGGACTTCTGTATAAGGGGTGTGGAGAATGACACCAACGAGCCCTATCTCAGCTACGCCCTGCTCAGAACGGTGGAGAAGGCTATACTTGAGAGCGGTGGCAGACTGAACTGCAGAGGAAAAGCAGAAGAGGTCAGCGTGCGCGTTGTCAGGTTTGAGGAGAAGCCGATATCCTATACACCAAGGCAGAGGGTAAACTCCTACAATCTATATCTCACCTTTGAGGTCAGAGTTGGGGAGAGGAAGTTCTCGCTCAGCGGAGTTGTGCCCTACTCCCTGCCAAGTGGGGGGCTGGGAGATATACCGAGGAGGAAGGCTATAGACGACCTGCTTGATAAGATATACTGGAATATACTTCAAAATCTCAGGAGGTAAGGAAGATGCTCATAAACCTGGAAACCAAAAAGAGCGTGGAAGAGGTCAGACAGAAGCTTGAGGAGAAGGCAAAGGAGAAGGGCTTTGGGGTTATGGCGACCCACGAGGTCACGAAGATACTTGAGAACAAGGGTCACCCTATAAGCTACTCCTGCGTCATAGTTGAGATATGCCAGCCCAAGTCTGCGAGCCAGGTGCTCTCCAAGAACCCCTACATATCCACAGCCCTACCCTGCAGGGTAGCCATATTTGAGCAGAACGGGAAGACGGTTGTGAGCACGATAGCCCCCACCTATATGCTTGATATGTTCAACGAACCGGAGCTTAAAGGTGTAGCCCAGGAGGTAGAGAGTCTCATCAGGGAGATAATGGAAGAGTCCATTAAATGAGCGACAGAGAGTTCATGTCCCTTGCCCTCTCCCTTGCGAGGAGAAGGAAGGGGCTCACCCACCCAAACCCAACCGTCGGATGCGTGGTTGTCAATGAGGGTGAGATAGTTGGACTCGGTTATCACGAGGGAGCGGGGTATCCCCATGCGGAGGTCGTAGCCCTTGAACAGGCGGGGGAGAAGGCTAAAGGTTCAACCCTTTACGTTACCCTTGAACCCTGCACCCACTTCGGGAGAACACCCCCCTGCACGGACGCCCTCATAAGGGCAGGGGTAAGGAGGGTTGTCGTCGCGGTTCTTGACCAGAACCCTCTCGTCGGTGGTAAGGGTGTGGCAAAGCTCAGAGAGTCAGGGATAGAAGTTGATGTGGGAGTTCTGGAAGATGAGGCAAAGCTCATCAACGAGGACTTCTTCACCTACATAAGTCAGGGGAGACCCTTCGTAACGCTGAAGCTCGCCCAGACCCTTGATGGGAAGATAGCTACCCTC
>WGFS01000020.1 GCA_015492115.1 Aquificaceae bacterium | reverse complement strand
CTATGGAGTAGAGGAATATGAGGGTAGCTACGAAGGTCACCACAGCTGCGGTTATGGAGGACAGAGCGTCAAAGTAGAATCCCACCGTGAGGGTGTAGCCCTCTAAGGGTAGAAATTCGTAAAGTTTTGTCTGTATCGGCGTGTGGAGGGATTTGAATACCATATACAGAGAGAAAACGAAGGAAAAGGCGCCCCCCAATACCGCTATAACCCCGCTGGTCAGATCTCCTATCTTCCTTCCAAAGAAGGCTATAACCAAGAAGGCAAAAAGCGGCATCAGAAGAACAAAGATTCCTTCCATCCTTCAATCCCTCAGATGAACGATCTCCGAAGAGCCTTCGTAGCCTTTTAACCTGAATATGGATACTATAAGTCCAAGACCTACCGCAACCTCTGCCGCGGCAACAGTAAGTATAAACAGGGCAAATATCTGACCATCAACCTTACCGAGATACTTGTCCACGGTTACGAGGGTCAGGTTGACCCCGTTTAACATTATCTCGGTGCTCACGAGTATGGTTATGAGGTTCTTCCTTATGACTACACCGAGCAGTCCTATGAGGAAAACCAGCAAGCTCAGCAGTATGTAAGCCTTCTCCAAGGTCACTCTTCCTTCCTCCCTAAGAGTATCGCCCCTATCATGGCGACTAAAAGTATAACTGAAGCGACTTCAAAGGGAAAGAGATAGGAGGTAAAGAGAGTCCTCCCGAGCTCCCTTACGTTCTCACCCGCCATCCCTACGGGAGATGCCAGCTTTCCTTTGAGAACCATATATCCCATAAGGAGAAATACCGCCAGAACAACGGGAGCTCCGAGGAACAGCTCCTTCCTGTAGAACCCCTCAAACCTCTTCACCTTCTCCCAGGGTATGGTCGTTATGACCAGAACGTAAAATACGACTATCGCTACCGCGTAGATTATCAGCTGAAGCCCCGCAAGAAGCTCCGCACCGAGACTCAGAAATATCCCAGCCATGGAAAGAACGCTGGACAGGAAGAATAGTATGGAGTGAACAGGGCTCTTGACGAGCACCGCTCCCAGCACGGACACCAGAAGCCAGAAAGCCAACACACCGAATATCAACCACTCCACTCTATCTTCCCCCAGAGTTTTTCACGCTCTCTGTCGTTGGACCATATCCTGTCTGGCTCATCACCCCTCCTCCTGGAGAAGTCAACGCCGTGCTGTTCAAGTCTGTCCATCCTGAGGACCTCGTCCCTTCTGGAGTATCCCGCAAGCTCGTAGAGGTCTGTCATAGTTAAACAGCCAACGGGACAGGCGTCCACGCAGAGACCACAGAAAAGGCAGTTGAGAAGGTTCATGTCAAACCTCGTTACCTTCTTGGAACCGTCGGGGAGCTGAACAGCTTCTATCCTGAAGAGGGTGGGCATGGGGCAGGCGGTCTGGCACATGTAACAGGCGACACACCTGCTCTTACCCCTCTCGTAGCTCATGAACTTCTCTATAGCTTTCAGAGAGTCCGGCTCGCTTCCGTCCCACACAAAGTGCCCGTGAGCACCCCTGAACCTCTTGGGAGGGGTGAGCTTTTCCTGGGGGTACTCGGTGGTTATGGGCTTCCTGAAGAGGTTTCTAAGCGTTACAGAAAGCCCTTTCAGAAAGTCTATGAAGAAGATAGCTTCCACAAGGTTCAGATAGTCCTTTCTTGAAAGTCTCTTTATACTCATCCCGCACCTCCAAAGGTGTAAACGACAACAGCGGTCACAAGAACGTTTACAAGGGCAAGGGGTAGCATTATCTTCCAGGCTATCTCGGTTATGTCCTTAGCCTGGAACCTTGGAAGAGTCCAGTGAAGCCAGAGAACGAAGAATACAAGTCCGAACATCTTGGCAAGGAACCAGAAGTATGGGGAGAGAGCACCAAGTATGTTGGGTCCCGACCAGCCACCGAAGAAGAGAACCACCGCTATGGCGGAGAGAGCCATCGTATTCAGATACCACTCCGCAAGGGGTAGCGCTCCGAACCTCATGCCTCCGTACTCAACGTTGTAACCCGTGACCAGCTCCGCCTCAGCCTCCTGTATGTCAAAGGGAACCCTCCCGGACTCTGCGAGCATGCAGAATAGGAAGAGTATGAAGGCGACGGGCTGATAGAAGATGAACCACACACCCCTCTCTATCTGAGCCTCAACTATCCCCACCGTGCTCATGGTGCCCGCAAGCAGGACAACACCGAGGACAGAGAAACCCAGCACCACCTCGTAGGCTATGATCACCGCGGCCTTTCTCAGGGAGCCTATGAAGGCGTACTTTGAGTTGGAAGCCCATCCGGAGAATATCGTCCCGTAAACCGCGAGAGAGCCCATCGCGAAGACCACCAGCAAGGCTATGTTCACGTCTGAGATGATGGGTTTTACCTTGTATCCGAAGACTGTAAACTCTGGTCCAAAGGGAATAACAGAGAAAAGGAGTATGGCTGGAGCGACCGCCATCATTATGGCGAGGTAGTAAACGGGAACGTCCGCCCCTTTGGGGATTATGGACTCCTTGGTCATGAGCTTGAGCCCGTCCGCGAGGGGCTGAAGAAGTCCGAAGGGTCCAACCACCGTAGGTCCAAGCCGAGCCTGTATATGACCTGCGAGCTTCCGCTCAAACCAGGTAAGGTAGGCTCCAAGCCCCAGGGCAACGCCCAAGAGAACCCCTATCTTTACAAGCGTAACTATGAGCGAAAGCACAAACTCGTTCATTCAGAACCTCCAAGCTCCGACATCCTTACTCTGAGACCAGGGAGGATCTCCACCTCTTCGTTAAAGTCCTTTATCTCAATCTTCCTCTCCTCGTCTATGAGCGTTACCTTTTTGGCATTCGGGTCTATCAGGAGAACCCTGCCCACACCGAAGTTAAGGTAGTCCGCCACCTTTTCCTCAACCTCCTCAAAGGTGTTGGAGGGAGATATTATCTCAACCACGAGGTCTGGAGGAACCTCCAGCATACCTTTGGGAACACTCTTTAATCTATCCTTGGATATGTAAACGATGTCCGCAGCCCTGATGGTGAGAGGGTTTCTGGATATTACTATGCCGACCTCTCCCACGAGAACGTAGCCGCTGTTTTCGAGCTTTTCATCAATCTTCCTTCCTACCTTCTGCTCCAAGTATCCGTGCTCTCCACCTGCAGGTGCCAATTCCTTCAACCTCCCCTTTACCACCTCATATCCCTCTGGTATGCTCCCAAGCTCCTCGTAAGAGATAACCCTGTCCTCAACGCTCATCTGTCCGTCTCTCCTACCACAGGGTCCAAACTTCCAAGCAGAGCTAT
>WGFS01000019.1 GCA_015492115.1 Aquificaceae bacterium | reverse complement strand
TCTCTTTCGCGGACTATTACTTTGACTACGTTATGTGCAGGTACCTCTCCGACAGGCCGAAGGAGGCTGAACTCTACTGTCTCCAGGCTATAGAGGAGAAGCCTACCCCCTCCCTCTACATGGACACAATAAGGCTTGAGGTGTCTCTGAAGAATACGGACAGGGCTCTGAAGCTAGCTGAGGAGTACATAAGGCGTTACCCTGATAGGGTTGAACCTTACATAGCCCTCTACAGCATATACAGGCTCAAGGGGGATAGAAGGAGGGCTCTGAGCATACTTGAGAAGGCAAGGAAGAAGTTTCCCAAGAACAGGGAGGTCTTCATATTCCTGGCGGACGAATACATAAAGTCGGGGAGGATGAAGGAGGCAAAGGAGGTTCTCCAGAGGTTTGCAGAGCTAAGTCCCAACAATCCCTTCCCCTACTACCTCCTTGGACAGCTATACCTCAGCGAGGGTAAGGTTGATAAAGCCATTGAGTACCTGCAGAGGGCACTTGAGATAAGGAGAACCTTTGAGGCTGCCTTCGTTACCCTCGGGAAGATATACGAGAAGAGTAAGAAGTTCAGTGAGGCTGAGAAGCTCTACAAGAGCATCCTCAAGGAAAACCCCAACAACCGCTCCGCTTTAGAGAAGCTCGCCCAGCTCTACATGGCGACGGGAAGGATTGAGGAAGCTAAAGAGCTATACCAGAGACTCTACAGGCTTGACCCAACCAACTATCAGTACAAGCATCAGCTTGCGGTCACGCTCCTCCAGTCAGGTGAGTTTGAGAGGGCGAGGAAGATACTGTCAGAGCTCTACAGACAGCACCCGGAAGACCTTAACGTTGCTTACTCCTACGCCTTGTCTCTGGAGCTAACGGGAAGCCCCGAAAAGGCTGTTGGCATATACGAAAAGCTCCACAGGATGGTTCCTAAGAACGGGAGGATAATAGAGAGGCTGGCGAATACCTACATAGCCCTGGGAAGGTACGATGAAGCTGAGAGGTTGATAGAGGAGGGACTAAGACTTTACCCTGCAAGCGTCAAGCTCCTTATGCTGAAGGCAAACCTCTTTCTGAAGAGGGAAGAGTACAAAAGAGCTGTGGAGGTTCTCAACAGGGTGATCTCTATAGCACCAAGAGAGTACAGAGCTTACTTCCTAAGGGCAATAGCCCTTGATTACCTCGGAAAGACCATAGAGGCTGAACAGAGTCTCAGAAAGGCGATAGAGCTTAACCCTGAAGACCCAGACCTTTACAATCACCTTGGATACTCCCTCCTCCTCTGGTACGGTAGGGCGAGGCTTGACGAGGCTGAAGAGCTTATAAGAAAGGCTCTCAGTGCGGAGCCAGAAAACCCCGCCTACATAGACAGCATGGGGTGGGTTTACTACCTGAAGGGAGACTACGAACGAGCCATACAGTATCTCCTTGACTCCCTGAGGCGCGCCTACGATGACCCGGTTGTCAACGAGCACGTGGGCGACGTTCTGCTGAAGATGGGCTTCAGGGAATCAGCCAGGAGATACTACGAGTCAGCCCTGAAGCTCCTTGAGAGTGGAAAGGAGGGGGAGAAGGGACAGAGGGAGCGCCTCCTTGAAAAGCTCAAGAAGCTGTAAGATAATAGTTCTATGAAAAGAGACTTCATAGACCTCTGGAACCTGGACCCGGAGGAAGCCTGGTACGTAGTAAGGAGAACCAAAGATACTAAGGAGGGAAGGGAAGAGTTAAACCCTGTTCTTGAGGGCAAGAACCTTGCTCTCCTGTTTACTAAACCTTCAACGAGAACCCGTGTCTCCTTTGAGGTAGCCATAGACCAGCTCGGCGGGAACTCCCTATTCCTGCAGGAAGGGCAGTTACAGCTTTCAAGAGGAGAGGACGTCAAGGACACCGCGAGAACCTTATCAAGGTATATCAACGGAGTGATCGTCAGAAATCACTCCCACACATGGCTTGAGGAGTTTGCCAAGTGGGCGAGCGTGCCTGTGATAAACGCGCTAACTGACAAGTCCCACCCCTGTCAGCTCTTGAGCGATGTGTTCACCCTCTACGAGAGGTTCGGTGATGGTGTCAAGGAGATAAAGATCGCCTACGTCGGGGATGGGAACAACGTATGCAACACGTGGCTCGTCGCAGGGGGCTTGTTCGGCTTGAACCTCTTTGTAGCTACACCCGAAGGGTACGGTCCCGACAGCTACTACCTTCAGGCGGGTCTTGACCTGTGCAACTTCACGGGTGGGAACATCTACCTCACCGTAAACCCCGTTGAGGCTGTGAGGGACGCGGATGTCGTTTACACGGACGTGTGGCTCAGTATGGGGGACGACAGGGATGAGGAGAAGCTGAACGCTCTAAAACCCTATCAGGTGAACGAGGAACTCCTGTCCCATGCAAAGTCTGAGGTTCTCGTTATGCACTGTCTGCCAGCCAAGAAGGGTGAGGAGATAACCGAGGAGGTCTTTGAGAAGTACGCGGACTTCATATTCACCCAGGCTGAGAACAGGCTCCACGCTCAGAAGGTTCTCCTTGAGTTCCTCTTTGAGAGGTCGTGAGACTACTCCACCGTGACCGTCTTCGCCAGGTTCCTCGGCTGGTCAACGTCAAGCCCGAGCTTGCTCGCTATGTGGTAGGCAAGAAGCTGTAAGGGGACAACGGTGAGGAAGGGGGTGAAGTCCTCCTCAATAGGCGGAACAGCTATAAACTCACTGGAGAGCTTCTCAACCTTTTCATCACCTTCAAAACCAACCCCGATAATGATACCCTTCCTCGTCCTGACCTCCTCTATGTTTGCGAGGGTCTTCTCGTGAACCCTGTCCTGGGGAGCTACAACCACGACCGGCATGTTCTCATCTATCAGGGCTATCGGTCCGTGCTTCATCTCCCCGGCGGGGTAGCCCTCCGCGTGTATGTAGGATATCTCCTTGAGCTTCAGAGCACCCTCAAGGGCTATGGGGAAGCTGAGATACCTTCCCAGATATAGGAAGTCCTTCTTCTTCATGTACTTATCTGCGATCTTCTCAACCACCTCAGACCTGTCAAGGGTCTCCTCTATCTTCGCAGGAACCTTCATGAGCTCGGAGAGGAGTCTGTCTTTCTCGGGATGCCCTGAGGATGCAAGGAAGTAAAGGGCGGAAAGCTGGGCGGTGAATGTCTTGGTCGCGGCGACGCCTATCTCGGGACCGGCGTGGGTGTGGAGGGTGTAGTCCGACTCCCTGTCTATGGAGCTCCCGACCACGTTCACTACGGAGAGGGTCTTTGCTCCCTTTCGCTTCGCGAAGTTTATGGCAAACTTCGTGTCTATGGTCTCACCGGACTGGGAGATCCCGATTATGAGGTCTCTTTCGTCTACCGGGAAATCAGCGTACCTGAACTCGGAGGCGTAAACAACCTCCGTGGGCACACCCGAGAGCTTCTCAATCCAGAACTTCCCTACGAGACCGGCGTGGTAGGAGGTTCCGCAGGCTATCATCAGGATCCTCCTGAAATCCTTCAGCGAGAAGGGAGGCTCCTCACCGGAGGATATCAAGCCCCTTATGGTATCCCCCACAGCCTTTGGCTGTTCGTATATCTCCTTCAGCATGAAGTGTTTGAAGCCCGACTTCTCAGCGGAGATTATGTCCCAGGGGACGACCATTATCTCCTTTGTAACGGGATTCCCGTTGAAGTCGTATATGTTCACGCCCTCAGGCGTGATGTCCGCAACTTCACCGTCGCTCAGGGTTACTATCTTCCTCGTGTAGGGGAGTATAGCAGGGATGTCGGAGGCGAGGAAGTTCTCACCCTCTCCAAGACCCACAACGAGGGGGCTCCCCTGCTTAACACCGACGATACGGGAGGGCTCATGGACTGTTATAACCGCAAAGGCGAAGGCACCTCTAAGCCTGTTGACAACCTCAAGCACAGCATCCAGCAGGTCTCCCCTGTAGGCGTTCGCTATAAGGTGGGCTATAACCTCTGTGTCTGTGTTTGAGCGGAACTTAACACCTTTACCCTCAAGCTCCTTCCTGAGCTCCAGGTAGTTCTCCACTATCCCGTTGTGGACTATCGCGAACTCACACCTCTCGTCCGTATGGGGGTGGGCGTTCTCCGTTGAGGGCTCCCCGTGGGTAGCCCACCGTGTGTGTCCTATTCCAGTCTTCCCCTTGTAAGGCTTTCCCCAGAGACTCTTGACGAGCTCCCTTATCTTGCCGACCCTCTTCTCAACAACCAGCCTTCTATCCTCTATCAGGGCGACTCCCGCAGAGTCGTAACCCCTGTACTCAAGCCTCTCAAGTCCTCCGAGGATCAGAGGGAGAGCCTGCTCCTTCCCCGTGTATCCGATTATCCCGCACATGGCTCTATTCTAACCTCCCCACGGGCATTATGTACAGGGGCTCTTCGTCCCTCCTTGCACCCACTATCCTCTTGAGATCATCGTCGTAAAAGGCTCCTATCACGACCGTTCCGAGACCCAGGGCGGTCGCCTGAAGGTACACGTTCTGTCCCGCGTGCCCGACCTCATTGAACACGTACCTCATACCCCTCCTGCCGTACTTCACCATGGTTCTCTCAAAGACCGCAAAGAAGAGTATCAGGAGTGGGGCGGAGAGAACCTGCCCCTGAGAGAGGGAAGCTGTGTATATCTCCGGTGCGAAGTTCCCCCTCTTGACGTCCAAGAGGTAGTGCCTGTGAGGATCGTACCTGTATATACCCGTTTCCAGACCCTCAACCTTTGTTGCGTGAATGTAGACCTCAAGGGGGTAGAGGGCACCTGCGGAGGGCGCTGTCCTGAACCCGTAAGGGTCTGTCACACCCTGGGCAGACCACAGTAGCTGAGAGACCTCGTCTAAGGTAAGTGAGTCTGGAAGATACTCCCTTACAGACCTCCTCCTTAGGAGAGCCTCCTCCACACTCAGCCTGCCCCTGTAGGAAGGGGGTGGAAGTTTAAGCCCCATAGTTAAAAGATAGAGCTGGGATAAAATATTTACCATGCTTTGGCAAAAGGGAGCTAAGGAGCTCGCCGAGCTCATTGGAAAGGGAGAGGTCAGACCCTCTGAGGTGGTTGAGTCCTTCCTCCAGAGGTTTGAGGAGACAGAGGAAAAGGTAAGGTGCTTCATAACGCCCTATTATGAGAAAGCCCTTGACAGGGCTAAGGAGCTTGATAAGGGTAAGCCAGAGGGAACTCTGTTCGGAGTTCCCGTCGCTGTGAAGGACAACATAGTTATAAAGGGGGAGAGGACTACCTGTGCGTCAAGGATACTGGAAAACTTTATCTCCCCTTACGATGCAACGGTTATAGAGAGACTGAGGAGGGCTGGTGCTGTATTCCTCGGGAAGACGAACATGGACGAGTTCGCGATGGGCTCTTCAACGGAGCACTCCGCCTTCTTCCCGACAAAAAACCCCTGGGACACGGAGAGGGTTCCGGGAGGTTCCTCCGGAGGCTCCGCAGCCACGGTGGCCGTTGGTTCCTCTCCCGTCTCCCTCGGTTCTGATACGGGAGGCTCAATAAGACAGCCCGCCAGCTTCTGCGGTGTGATAGGTATAAAGCCCACCTACGGGAGGGTTTCAAGGTACGGGCTGGTGGCGTTCGCCTCCTCCTTAGACCAGATAGGTGTCTTCGCCCGCAGGACTGAGGACGTCGCTCTTCTCCTTGAGGTTATAAGCGGGCATGACGAAAGGGACTCAACCTCCGCCAAGGTTCCAGTCCCCAAATTCACAGCGGAGCTTGGTAAGGAAGTGAAGGGTCTTAAGGTTGGTCTCCCAAAAGAGTTCTTTGAGTTTGATGTTCAGAGGGAGGTTAAGGAGAGCTTTGATGCCTTCGTCAAGGAGCTTACAGACCTGGGGTGCGAGTTCGTGGAGGTCTCCCTTCCCCACGTGAAGTACGCTATTCCCGCCTACTACATAATTGCACCCTCAGAAGCCTCCTCCAACCTTGCGAGGTACGATGGTGTCAGGTACGGCTACAGAGCCAAGGAGTACAACGACCTCTTTGAGATGTACTCCAGAACGAGGGACGAAGGCTTCGGCGCTGAAGTTAAGAGGAGGATAATGCTGGGGACCTTTGCCCTTTCAGCTGGATACTACGACGCTTACTATCTGAAGGCTCAGAAGGTAAGAAAGCTCATCTACGATGACTTCATGGGCGCCTTTGAGAAGGTTGACCTCATTGCGAGTCCAACCACGCCTACCCTTCCCTTCAGGCTGGGTGAGAGGCTTGAGAACCCCATAGAGATGTATCTGTCGGACGTCCTGACGGTTCCCGTGAACCTCGCAGGTCTGCCGGGGATATCCATACCCATAGGTTGGGTGGAAGGTCTTCCCGTGGGCGGACAGCTCATCGCCAGACCCTGGGACGAAGCGACCCTGCTGAGAGTCTCCTACGCCTGGGAGCAGGTCTCCAGGCATCACGAGAGAATTCCACAACTATGAAGATACTCTCTCTTGACACCTCCTTCTCCTTCTTTAACCTCTCTGTGGTTGAGGATAGAAAGCTCGTTCTACTCCACTACGTAGACTCCGACAGGAAGACCCTTGAGAACCTGCCCAAGGTGTTATCTGATCTGTGCATAGACCCGAGGGAGTTTGACGCCTTTGCTGTTTCGGTGGGGGTTGGATACCTGACCTCTCTGAGGATAGGTGTAACCTTCATGAAGACTACCGCTTACACCCTGAGAAAGCCCATCGTGTCCTACGAGAACCTGTACCTCATGGGCAGGTTTACGCCCGCTCCCTTACCCAGGCTCCCCTGCCTGAAGGTAAGCACAAACCTCTTTTACAGGGTCTTTGAGGGAGAAAGGGTGTCGGAAGTGAAGCTCCACAGGGGAGAGGATTTAGAGGGAACCATCGTATCCCTTGAGACCTTCTCGGAGGAGCTTCCCGGAGGGAGAAGATTTCTGCACCCCTTCTTTCCCTTCTCAGCCTACGGAGGGGTCTATGCCCACGAGTACTTGGAGAAGAACCCAGAGGGGGAGGACGTTTTCGGAATAGAACCTATCTACCTGAAGCCTCCCGCTTAGGTTATCTCCTCCTCCCCGGGTCTGAACTCCTCCATGGGAGCCTTTTCCTCAGGAGGGGGTTCCTGTCTCGTGAAAAGCAGGGTAAAGCAGTATATGTTGAGCCCCAGTATGAGACCCCAGGAGAGGATCATGAAGAGGAAGGCGTCACCGTCCATGGATTTAATTGTATCTTATGAC
>WGFS01000018.1 GCA_015492115.1 Aquificaceae bacterium | reverse complement strand
GCGTTGAAAGGGGAGACAGGATACTGGTCGCCCTCTGGGTGGGGAGCACAAGGCTCATAGATAACTGGAAGGTCGGTTGATGAGAGTTCTCTTCATGGGGACGCCCCCTTTTGCTGTTCCCAGCCTTGAGCTACTTGCGGAGAACTTTGAAGTTGTCGGTGTCGTGACCCAGCCCGACAGACCCGCGGGTAGAGGAAAGAAGCTCACACCCCCACCTGTCAAGGAGCTTGCCCTACAGCTCGGCATAGAGGTATATCAGCCTGAGAGGATAAGGGACTTTGTAAAGACTATAGAGGATATGAAACCAGACTGTATAGTCGTCGTCGCCTACGGGAAGATCCTCCCAAAGGAGGTTCTTGATATACCCCCCTACGGTGTGGTTAACCTCCATGCCTCTCTTCTACCCAAGTACAGAGGTTCCGCACCGATCCAGAGGGCTCTAATGGCCGGTGAGAGGGTTACGGGAAACACGGTCATGCTCGTGAGTGAGGAGATGGACGCGGGCGACATCCTCTCCCAGGAGGAAGTCCCCATAGACGAGGAGGACAACTTTTACACCCTCTCTGAGAAGCTATCCCTCAGGGGTGCTGACCTGCTGGTGAGGACTCTCCAGCTATGGTTTGAGGGGAAGATAGAGCCGAGACCCCAGGAGCATGAGAAGGCTACCTACGCACCACCCGTTCAGAGGGAGGAGTTCCGCCTCTGCTGGAAGGCTCAGTCCGAGAGCGTGAAAGATAGAGTGAGAGGACTGTACCCCAACGTCTATACCTTCTTCAGAGGGGATAGGATAAAGCTCCTGAAGGTCAGGGTTGAGGAGGGGGCTGGAGAGCCCGGGGAGGTCATAGATCCGGACAGGTTCGTGGTAGCCTGCGGTGAGGGTGCTGTCCGGATACTTGAGCTGATATCTCCCAAAGGTAGAAGGATGAGCGGTGAGGATTTCGTGAGAGGTTACTCTCCCAAGGAGGGTGAGCTGTTAAAATAGAGCCATGGATGAACGTCTGGAAAGGGTTGTACTTCTCATAGAACGGTATCTGGGGCAGATATTCGGCTCCATAAGAGTATACAGAGAGAACAGGGAGTTCCTTATACCCTGGGGTTCAACGGTTATAAATGTTGAGATCTATAAAGAGGACGATGAACTCTTCGTTCACCTCTACTCACCCGTCGCACTAAGGGTAAAGCCTGAGAAAGACCTCATGAGGTTTCTCCTCATGGAGAACAACTCCCTGAACATGTGTGCCTTCTCCGTGGAGCTTGAGAAGGGTTTTGTGGACATCATCCTGGGGACGAGGGTCAGGTTTGAGTTCATAAACAAGGACATGCTCGGTTATATGGCAATAAACATCGGCAACCTCGCCAACGAGTACTGCAAGGAGATAATAGCGGTATTTGGAGGAATATCCTTCAAGGAGTACATAGAGAGGGAAAAACTTGAGAAGAAGCCCTACAGCGAGGAGAAGGTCCTCCACGACCTCTTTGAGGTTGAGGGACTACAGCTCAGTCTTGAGCTCTTCAGAGGGGAGGAGAACACTTACGTAATAGTTGGGAAGATCCTTGATACGGGGCAGGTCTTCCTGAAGGCTGAGAGGAAGAGGGACATACAGGAGGTCTTTGACCTTCTGGAAAAGCTGAAAAACTTCATAGTCAATAAAGATATAGCCTCTCTGAAGAAGAACCTCAGACATTACGAGGTTGAGGAGTACTTCCTCTACAACGTGCTCGCGGGAAAGGAAAAGGACAAGGTAAAGAAGCTGAAGGATATGGAGAGGGAGATACAGTTCCTGACAGACATGCTCATGAAAGGGGAGATATCCCACGAGGAGTACAGAAAACGCATATCGGACATAGAGCGCATGATGGGGCTATAGGATATAGTCAGCCAATACTGTAAGGAAGAAGGCGATGCTAACGTAGCCGTTCACGGTGAAAAAGGCTCTGTTGATCTTTGAGAGGTCGTCGGGCTTTATGAGACTGTGCTCATAGAAAAGAAAACCAGCCATTATGAAGAGTCCCAGGTAGTAAATAAACCCGAGCCTGCTATCAGCGAACCCAAGGGAGAGTAGAGACAGCAGGGTAACGCTGTGGAGAGCCCTCGCAAACCTCAGTGACCTCTCTATTCCAAACTTCACGGGTATGGACTTCAATCCCTGCTCCCTGTCAAACTCGTAGTCCTGAAGTGCGTAGAGAATGTCAAAGCCGGATACCCAGGAGGCCATTCCGAGACCGAGGAGCAGAGCCTTGCCCGATACGTGGGCGTTCAGGGCGACGTCAACCGCTACGGGGATGAGGAAGTAAACGAGACCCAGTACGAAGTGCGGGAAGTGGGTGAAACGCTTTGAGTAGGGGTAGAGCCAGAGCAGAAGTATGACCAGAGGGGCGAGCAGGAAGGCGAGGAAGTTTATAAGGAGCGTGCTGAGCAGGAATATGCCTGAGGAGAGGAGTATCAGGTTCCTTACGTCCTCTCTTGACAGGGCGCCTGAGACAAGGGGCCAGCTCTGGGAGCGGGGATTCAACCTGTCATAGGGCTCGTCTATGAGTCTGTTGAAAGCCATCCCGAGTGTCCTCGCGCTCACGAGGGCTATGATTATCCAGAGGAGTTTCCAGAGAGAGGGGAACCTTTCCGCAAGTATGAGGACGCTTGCGAGAGCAAAGGGAAGGGCGAACACGGTGTGCTCAAACTTAACGAGCTCCGCGTAGTGCCTGAGCTTCTCCATGGAGAGATATATTGTATCAGCCCCTCTCCTGTTATACTAATTGGCATGGAGAAAAGGCTTACAACTCCGCTCACTGACGAGGACGTAGAACAGCTCAGGGCTGGGGACAAGGTTCTCCTGACAGGCTACATATACACCGCGAGAGATGCAGCTCACAAGAGGATGGTTGAGGCTATAGAGAGAGGTGAAGAACCCCCAATAGACCTCAAGGGACAGGTCATATACTACGTGGGACCAACACCTCCTAAGGAGGGTCAGGTTATAGGCTCAGCCGGACCGACTACAGCCATAAGGATGGACAGGTACGTGGAACCCCTCCTCAAGCTTGGTCTGAAGGGTATGATCGGCAAAGGCTATCGCTCCCCTCAGGTCAAGGAGCTCCTGAAGAAGTACAAGGCTGTTTACTTCGCTGCGGTTGGGGGAGTGGCTACGCTCCTTCAGAAACACATAAAGTCCTCAGAGCTCATTGCCTACGAAGACCTGGGAACAGAGGCTATAAGGAGACTCTACGTGGAAGACTTCCCCGTTATAGTCGCAAACGATATATACGGAGGAGACCTCTTTGAAGAGGGAAGGAAGAAGTACGCGAAGATAGATATATAGTTTTCACTCTATAGGTTCGTCCCTGTGGGGAACCCATACCTCCTTGAAGAACTTTCTCTCGTCCCTGAGGTACTCTTCAGGAACCAGGTCTATTATGCTCTTAGCCCAGCTCTCTATCCTCCTGCCCGTTTCACCCCATCTGTAAAGTACAGCCTTCCTGTAGTCTTCGGGCGTAAGTATCTTCCCTCCAACGAAGGGTTTTCCCCTGTGGGAGGCTAACCCAAAGGTTCTGAAGGTTTCCCAGTCAAGGGAGATCTCAGGCTTCTTTTTCTTCTCCTCCAGCTCCCTGTATCTCTTGCCCGAGTGGGCTATACGTTTGAAAATGGCATACTTCAGGGCTTCAGCTATACCTATGGACTCTGCTGTGTCCTCGGGATAGCCCAGCTTCATCGCCCTGAACTTCTGCAGGGCTGCCATCTTGGGGAACCTGTTGACCCTGGGCATTCTGTCAGTCTAACCTCTCCGCGAGGTAGTCCGCAAGGTGTTTTACCTCCTGCTCGTTGCCGAACTTCTTCACCCCATCCCTCAGCTGAAGGACGCATCCGGGACAGGTTGTGAGTATGTAGTCCGCCTCAGTCACCCTGAAGTCCTCCATCTTCTCCCTCTGAACCTTCTCGGACAGTTTGGGGTTCTTTATGCTCCATAGACCTGCAAACCCACAGCAGGACTGGGCTTTCTCAGCCCTCACAACCTGAGCGTTCTCTACCCTCTCCATCACTCCGTAGAAGACGTTTGGGTCAACCCTCATCGCTGTGTAGGAGTGGCACGGGACGTGAAAGGTGAGCCTTTCGTTGGCGGTTTTAAACCTGGTGTTCTCTCCCTCCCTGAAGATTATCTCCGCAAAGTCATAGACCTTCCAGTCTTTCCCGTAATCCTCCATCAGTGCCCCACCGCAGGTGGGACAGGCTACCACGATGGCGTCAAACTCGTGCTTTTCTATCTCCTTCAGGTTGTGCTCCCTGAGCTTCTCAAAGGCGGAGGTGTTGCCGTGGTAAAGGTGGGGTGCACCACAGCACTTTATATCCTCGGGAACGACCACCGTGTAACCCAGGCGGTTCATGAGTTTTATAACGCTCTCTCCTGTTTTCCCGTAGAACACGTCTATCATACAGCCCGTGAAGAAGAGCAGTTTACCCTTTTCCTCCTCCGCCCTGAAGGTCTTGCCCCTTATACCGAAGGGCTTTCCGTAAGGCTTGGGCATGAACTTGACCGCTCCCGTAGGGAGCGGTGTCTTGACCTCAGAGGGCAGAAGGGAACTCAGCTTACCCGCTGTCTTTATAACCTTCCTGCCCAAGTTTGACTGCATGAACTCCAGACTCTTGAGTCCCATCCTTGAGACGAAGTCTCTTCCCAGCTCTTTCTCCTGAAGCTCCCTCGCCTGTACGAGTATCTCCTTGTAGTGAACGTCATTGGGGCAGACCCACTCACAGCGCCTGCACATGGCACACTCGTTCCACTGCCTGGCGACCTCATCGTTCAGGGGAAGCTCACCTCTCACTACCATCTCTGCTAAGGCGAGCCTTCCCCTCGCATAGCTTCCCTCCTCACCGTGGTAGGATGGGCATACGGACTTGCAGAGACCACACTTCACACACTTCTGGGCAAGGTCTAAGGGAAGTTCTATCTTAAAGCTCCTTTCAGCCATAACAACCTCTTGAGGAACTAATAATCTAAGCTATTTAGGGAGCTGGCTTGATGACAGAACTCACAGCTCAGGCGGAAAGCATCTCCTCAACGGTCGCCACAACGCTCTCTCCCAGTGCCCTAAGGTTGTATCCCCCCTCAAGGGCGAATAGGGAGGGTACCCCGAGCTCCCTGCACACCCTGAGAATACTCCTGACTATATCCCTCACCCCCTCTGTAGAGAGGTTGAGGTAGGTGAGGGGATCGTCCGCATGAAGGTCGTAACCTGCGGAGACAAGAACGAAGTTGGGGGAAAACTCCCTTATCACCCTGGGTAGGAGGTTCTCATAGACGGGTCTGTAGTCCTCGTCTCCTGCGCCTGCGGACATGGGAACGTTTAGTGTGTAGCCTTCTCCCTTACCTGCACCCTTCTCCTGAGCGCTCCCTGTCCCCGGATAGAAGGGGTACTCGTGGCTTGAGAAGTAGAAGACTGTGTCGTCCTGATAGAAGCTCCTCTGCGTCCCGTTCCCGTGATGGGCATCAAAGTCAACGATGAAGACCCTTTCAATACCCTTCCTCTTCCTCAGATAGTGGGCACCTATGGCTACGTTGTTGAAGAGGCAGAAACCCATGGCTTTAGCGAACTCCGCGTGATGCCCGGGGGGTCTCACAGCGCAGAAGACGGTCTCCACCTCTCCCCTCTGTATCCTGTCTATCCCCTCCAGAACACCTCCAACCGCTGTAAGCGCAACATCGTAGCTGTGCTCGTTGGCGTAGGTGTCAGGGTCAAGGAAACCTCCTCCCGCCTTACAGAAGTCATGCACCTCCTGGACATAGTTTGGGTCGTGGTTCAGTGCTACCTCCTCAGCGGTCGCTCTCCTCGGTTCTATTGAAATTACCTCCTTCATCAGCCCTGACTTCTCCATGTGGTTCATTATGGATATCAGGCGCTCCTTCCTCTCCGGGTGGTCGGGGTAGTCGTGCTTCAGGTATATATCGTCGTAAACAAAACCTGTCCTCATGGGTTATATTTTAGACCATGAGGGTTCTAAAGCTCTTCATACTCCTCTTCCTGGTAGGCTTTCTATGGGCTGACCGCTGGTATCCGGATTTCCAGAGAGGGGTTGAGACCGCAAAGAGGGAGGGAAAGCTCGTCCTGGTTTACTTCTATGAGGATGGGTGCAATTACTGTAAGTATATGGAGGACGTCGTCTTCATAGACCCGGAGGTCAGCACGCTGATGGAGAACGCCTTCGTAGTGGTTCCCGTTAACGTTGAGGACATTCCAGAGACTCTGGACAAGAGGTTCAGGGCTGTTGGAACACCCACCTTCTTCGTTTACGACCCGAGGAGCGACAGGATCGTGATGCAGATATTCGGGCTCCAGGAGACCGACGAGTTCCTTGAGCTCCTGATGAGCGCCTGCAGGAGATTAGAGAGGTGCTGACTTGAGCCTGAGGAGGAGGGTGGAGAGGCTCAAGCTACTCCTTATGGACGTTGACGGTGTTCTGACCGATGGACGACTCTTCTACACCGAAGG
>WGFS01000017.1 GCA_015492115.1 Aquificaceae bacterium | reverse complement strand
TTTATAGCTTCATGAAACTCAAGTCCTTTGGCAAGGAATGCTGTTATGGCTGAGGAGAGGGTACAGCCCGTCCCGTGGGTGTTCTTGGTTTTTACCATGTCTCCAACGAAGTAGTGAAACTCATCCCCTCCGGTGTAGAGAACGTCTATGGCTTTACTTCCCTTCATGTGCCCACCCTTTATGAGGACAGCCCTGGGACCGCTTTCAAGGAGCTTTCTTGCGCAGAGCTCAATGTCCCTCAGTTTCTCTATCCTCTCACCGCAGAGGAGCTCAGCCTCGGGGATGTTGGGAGTTATAAGGAGGGCAAGAGGAAAGAGCTCCTTCACAAGGACCTGAACGCTGTCCTCCCTGAGAAGCTCGTAACCTCCCTTGGAGCTTATAACTGTATCCACGACCAGCCTGTCTATTTTGAAATCTCTCACCGCCTTTGCAACGTTCAGAACTATATCGCTGTTTCCAAGCATTCCCGTTTTGGCGGAATCAACTCCTATGTCTGTCACCACGGCCTTTATCTGGTCGTAAACGAGTTCTCCGGGGAGCTCTTTGGTGTAAAGGACACCTGCGGTGTTCTGAACGGTTATGGAAGTTATGGCGCTCATCCCGTAAACTCCGAGGGCTGTGAAGGTCTTGAGGTCAGCCTGCACACCCGCACCACCGCTCGGGTCGGAGCCAGCGATCGTTAGAGCTCTCGGCAGGGTGTCCATGGGAATAATATACTCAGAAGAACCCCCCTATAACGAAGTGTATCCTTGATTTTGAGGTGTCTCCCGGAACCTTCTTTGTCTTCCACGCCCAGTCCAACCTTATGGGAGCCATCGGTGTTATGAACCTTATACCTACACCGTATCCGCCCCTCCAGTTCTTTGGGTCAAAGTCTCCCCAGCTGTTTGCTCCAAGACCCGTATCGTAAAAGATGCCAGCGTAAAGCATCCTGTGAAGTTTGTAGTTTAGCTCAAAGTTCAGTATGAGCTCCTTGGTTGAGCCTATGGGGTCGTTGTTCTGGTCAACCACTCCAGCCATACCGTACTCATAACCCCTTATCGTGAAGTCACCTCCCACGAAGAACCTCTCATCAAGAGGAACTTCCTCACCTCCGTAGGGTTCAACAAAACCGACCGTAGCCTTCGTGGACAGGACAAATCCTGAGTCAAAGTAGGTGTCCTTGAAAAACTTTGAACCGGTCAGGACAACCCTGTGAAACTTCTCCGTCCCTCCCAGAACGGGGAGTGCGACAGAGTAGCTCAGACTTGCGTAGGATCCCTCCGTTGGGAAGAGGAAGTAGTCCCTCGTGTCCCTTGAGAGGGAGAGGGTCAGCTTCCTTGATTCTCTTCTTCCCTCCTGCTCCTTTATCAGGCTGGACGCGTTCGGGTCAATGTTGGAGTACTTTATCCTCTGGAAGCTCAGCCCTATAGCCCACCGCCAGTACTCCCAGAACTCCTTTGAGAAGGTTGAACTGATCCCCTGTCTCTCCACCGTGTAGGTTGTGTACTCTATCCTCCTGTCAAAGAGTGACCAGGTGAGGTCAACAGGCTTGTTCATGAACCACTTGTCCGTGTAGGATATGGAGTTGTCCCTGTACTGGGAACCGTAGCTGACGGAGAGACCCAGGATGTCGCCCGTTCCCATGAAGTTACCCTTCTTGAGGGAGATAAAGGCTGAAAGCTTCGTAACTTCGTTGTAAGAAAGACCTACAGAGAACTGACCCGTGAAGCGCTCCCTCACGTTTACCAGAAGGTCCCACCTGTTGTCCCCCGCCGGGAAAGGCTGTATCTGAACGTCCTCGTAGTAGCCGAGGTTCAGTATCCTGCTCCTTGACCTCTTTATCCCCTTCCTTATGGCGAGCTCCTGCTCCTGAACCCTGAGCTCCCTCCTTATGACGTAGTCCCTCGTCTCGTAGTTACCCTTTACCTTTACCTTCCTTATGTAAACGGGCTTACCCTCATGTAGCTTGAGGGTTATTCCTACCTCCTTCTTTTCGGCGTCTATGTCTTTCTCCTCCTCTATGAGGACGTTGGCGAACCCTATCTCAGCGTAGAGGTCTTTTATGTTCTTCTTCAGCTTCTCAATGACCGCTTCGCGGTAAAAGCCTCCCTTCCTCTTGTTCTTCTTAAGTATGTTCCCAACGAGCTCCGAGTAAGCGTAGAGGGTATTTCCCTCTATCCTCAGCTCCCTCAGCCTGTACCTGGGACCTTCATCAATGAATATGTATATGTCGTGTCTTCCATCCTTTTTCTCAACCTTGTAGTCCACCTTAACTTCAAGGAAGCCCTCGCTCTTGTAAAACTCCCTTATCCTCTCTATATCTTCTTCAAGGACTTCCTCGCTGAAGGGGGGCTTGAACCTGAAGATAAGTATGTTTCTGTCCTTCGTCCGCATGAGATCCTTCAGGTCTCCATCGGAGAAGGTTTTGTTGCCCTTGAAGACTATGTCCACAACGTACTTCTGCTCCTTTTCCTTTATGTGAAAGACGAGCTTGGACGCACCCTTCTTGGGAACTATCTCGTAGCTCACCTCAACGTCCGGGTAGCCCTCCTCTCTGTATATCTCCTTTATCCTGTCCATCAAAAACTTTATATCCTTCTCAGACAGAACTCTCCCCAGCTTTATCTTCCTCTGTATTTCAAGCCGTGCCTCTATCGCTGGGCTTGATGTGTAGCCTGTTATGAGTTCATCAACGTTGATCTTACCCACCTCTGTTTCAATACCGAGCTTTTCAGCGAGGTCGTCATCGTCAAGGGCTTTGTTCCCCTCAAACTCAATCTTGTATATCACGGGGAGATCCTCAACCACGTAAACGAGCCTGACCTTACCGTCTTCATCAAACCTGTGAACCTCAATTCTCTTAAAAAAACCCGTTCTGAACAGCCTCCTTATATCCTTCCTGACCTTTTCTATGGAGAACTCGCTCCCCTCCTTGGTTATGAGGATCTCCTTTATCAGGTCTTCCGGAACGTACCTGTTCCCTTTTATCTCTATCTTGCTTACAACCTGGGAGAAGGTCAGACCTATCCAGAGAAGCGCTGGCAGGATATATAGAACGGGTCGTATCACAGAAAACGTATTATATCAGAAGGGAGGAGTCCCCGCCCTCAGGATTCTTTGAGCAGAGCCTCCTCCAGCTTTTCCTTCTTCTTGACGGGTTTTATGTAAGGCTTACCGCTTCTCACCCTGATCTCAACCGTGTCCACGTCCTTCAGAGTTCCCTTTATGAGCTCTTCTGCCAGGAGGTCTTCCACATGCTTCTGGAGGGCACGCTTGAGGCTCCTCGCTCCGAACTCGGGCTTGTACTCTCTATCTATTATCCAGTCAACGAAGCTCTTGTGGAGCTTTACCTTTATCTCCCACTCTTCCAGCTTCTCGTTGACCTCCTTGACCTGAAGCTCAAGTATCTTCTCAACATCCTTCTTGTCAAGGGATCTGTAAACTATGACTTCATCCAGCCTGTTGAGGAATTCAGGGTTGAAGGTTCTCTTCACCTGGTCAAGGACGTTCTTCCTCATCTGTTCAAAGTCTATCATCCCGAACTTCTTCTCAAAGCCCATACTTCCACCGTGCACTATCATCCTGGCACCGAGGTTGGAGGTCATTATGATTATCGTGTTGGAGAAGTCTATGGTTCTGCCGAGACCGTCGGTGAGCCTCCCGTCGTCAAATATCTGTAAGAAGACGTTGAAGACGTCCGGGTGAGCCTTCTCTATCTCGTCAAAGAGCAGAACGGAGTATGGTCTTCTCCTTACCTTCTCGGTGAGCTGTCCGCCCTCTTCATATCCTACGTATCCGGGAGGTGCTCCTATCAGCCTTGACACGGTGTGCTTCTCCATGTACTCGGACATGTCAAACCTTATGAGAGCCTCCTCAGTTCCGAACAGGTATTCCGCCAGTGCCTTTGCGGTCTCCGTCTTACCCACACCGGTAGGTCCGAGGAATAGAAAGACACCTATGGGTCTGTGCTTGCCCTTGAGTCCGACCCTTGATCTCCTTATAGCCTTGGCTATCGCCTTTATCGCGTCGTCCTGACCCACAACGCGCTTCTTCAGTTCCTCCTCTATGTGGAGGAGCTTCTCCATGTCGCTCTCGTGAACCCTTCTTACGGGTATTCCCGTCCACCTTGCGACGACCTCCGCCACGTCCTCGGCGGTCACCTTTGGTCTGTCCTTCTCCATCTCCTGCTTCCACTTAGCCTTGAGGTTCTCAAACTTAGCCCTCAGTCTGAGCTCCTCGTCCCTTATGTTCGCAGCCTTCTCGTAGTCCTGTTCGTTCGCGGCTTCCTCCTTCTCCTTCTCAAGCTCCTTTATCCTCTCCTCAAGTTCTTTCAGCTCTGGAGGTAGATCCATAGCCTTGAGCTTTACCAGAGCTCCGGACTCGTCAACCACGTCTATAGCCTTGTCGGGCAGGTTCCTGTCGGTTATGTACTTCACGGAGAGAGACACAGCCTTCTCTATAGCCTCGGGCGTGTATTCCACGCCGTGGAACTCCTCAAACTTCTTCTTGAGCCCGTAGAGTATCTGAACCGTGTCCTCCTCTGAGGGTGGGTCAACGAGGACCGGCTGGAACCTCCTCTCAAGTGCTCCATCCTTCTCTATGTACTTTCTGTATTCGTCAAGGGTTGTCGCACCTATTACCTGTATTTCGCCCCTTGCGAGGGCTGGCTTTAGCATGTTGGAGGCGTCTATGGAACCCTCCGCGGAACCCGCACCCACGAGGGTGTGTATCTCATCTATGAAGAGTATGACGTTGGGAGCCTTCTCAAGCTCCTTGAGTATGTTCTTTAGCCTCTCCTCAAACTGACCCCTGTACTTCGTTCCCGCGACAAGCGCCGCGAGGTCAAGGGCGACAACTCTCTTGTTCAGCAGAGGTTCTGGAACCTCCTTGTTGGCTATCCTCTGGGCGAGACCCTCAACTATGGCGGTCTTACCAACTCCGGGGTCTCCGAGAAGGACGGGGTTGTTCTTTCTCCTCCTGACGAGTATCTGGACAACCCTCTCTATCTCCCTTTCCCTACCTATTACGGGATCAAGCTTTCCTTCCCTCGCCATCTGGGTCAGATCCCTTGAGAACCTGTCCAGGTTAGGGGTGGGGGCGTACTTCACGCTCTCCTGAGGGGGTAGCTCTCCGAGTATCTGGAGGACTTCCCTTCTTACCGAGTACTCGTCAAGACCGAAGCCCCTCAGTATCCTTCCGCCGAGTCCCGTCTTCTCCCTCACTATACCTATGAGGAGGTGTTCGGGACCAACGAACTGGTGGTGGAGTATCCTCGCCTCCTCCACAGCAAACTCTATGACACGCTTGGCGTCAGGGGCAAAGAGTATCTCTCCCGTGTGGGAGCCCCTGTTGACCTGACCCATTATCGCCTTTCTAACCTTGTCGGGTGTAAGACCGAACCTGGACAGCACCAGGGTAGGTATGTCCTCTTCCTTTATAAGAGCGAGCAGTATGTGCTCGCTACCAAGGTAGCTGTGTCCCAGGTCAAGCGCCTCTTCCCTTGCCTGGAGTATTACCTGTCTTGCTCTTTCCGTAAACTTTTCAAACATGTTCTAACCTCACTTGAGTTTATAAGATAACAATACGAAAGACCAATGACAATACCATGCGTAAAGTCATTGACCCCCGTCATTTGACACCGCTTCAGCGGTCCTTTATTCTAAAGCACGATGGCGACAAGGAAAAAGAAGACCTTCAAGATAAGCCTTATAGTTGAGGCTTTCCAGAACCTTGAGAAGTCCTACGTTGATCTTAAGAAGCACGTATCCCTTCCAAGGGAGGAGTTCGTGAACAACAGGCTCGTCCTTGATAAGGTCAGGATTGACTTCAACCTCGCCTTTGAGAGCTGTATGAGGGTATGCAGACACATGTCCAGCGTTCTGGGACTCAAGACAAGCTCAAAGGACTGCCTCGTGAAGCTCGCCCAGCACATAGGAATGGAAGAGATAGAGAAGCTCCAGAAATTTACGGAGTTTTACTTCAATTACAGAGACCTGAAGGAGTCCGTTTCTCCGGAGGAACTCTACGAATTTCTCAGAGAGAACCTCGTTATGTTCAAGGAGTTCGCGAGGGCTGTGATAGAGTTCGTCAAGGAGACCACGGGCAACTACCTGCTCATAGACTTTGATCTGCTCAACGAGAAGTCCAGGTTTATAAAGGACTCGGTTAAGAAGATAGACTTTGTCCTCCAGCAGGGGATTGAGGAGTTCAAGTCCAAGCCCATGTACTACGACAGGGTAAAGTACTTCTACCAGGTAGCCTACGACTCTCTGTTTGACATATGCAAGCACCTCGCCCCCAAGTTCGGAATAAAGAAGTTTGGAGATGACTGCCTCTCCAAGATGGTGGAGGCTGGGGTAATCCCCAAGGAGTACTACATGGACGTCTTCAGGCTCACAAACCTCAAGAACAAGCTCATAAGCACCTGGGAAGTTCCACCGGAGGAGCTTTACGAGTCTTTGAATGAACTGAACCCCAAGTTTGAGGCTATAGTTAAGGAGATATCAAAGAGTCTTAAGAAACTCCTTGAGGAGAGGAGTGTTAAGAGATGAGGCTGTTCATAACCGGTGTGGGCTCCGGTCTGGGGAAGGCTCTCACCGAGACCGCTCTGAGGAGGGGCTACGAGGTCTATGCCCTCAGCAGACACCTGCCCGAGGAGCTGAAGGGTAAGGTTGAATTTGTAAGGTGCGACCTGAGGGAGCTTGAAAGGGTTGAGGGCTGTGTCCGTTCACTGCTTGAAGGTGTTGACTCCCTTGAGCTCGTGATACTCAACGCGGGAATTCTTGGAGAGTTCGGAGATATGAGGGAAGTTCCCCTGTGCAGGTTCCGGGAGGTAATGGACGTAAACGTCTGGGCTAACAAGGTTATCCTTGACACCCTCATGGGTATGGGAATAAAGGTTGAACAGGTGATCGGCATATCCTCCGGTGCTTCGGTTAACTGCAACAGAGGCTGGAACGCCTACTCTATATCCAAGGCGAGCCTGAACTGCCTTCTCAAACTTTACGCCCGTGAGATGGAGGACACACACATAATCGCCCTCGCCCCGGGGCTCGTCCTGACGCCCATGCTGGAGGAGGTTATGAGACAGGATACCGACAGGTACCCCTCCGTGAAGAGGATAATTGAGTCTCCCAAGAGGACCCCCGAGGAGACCGCTGAGCTTATATTTGAGGTGCTCCCAAGGTTGAGAGAGTTTGAGAGCGGTTCTTACGTGGACCTCAGGAAGATGTGAGCTCTGCGACTCTGTCCATTATGAACTTGGCACTTTCCAGCTTTGTATCAAACACAAACTCCTCCTCCCCTCTTTCTGTTATGAGGTAGCCCCTGTGGTGTCCTGCGGAAATAACCTCTACAGGATTTGCGATTATCATGTCAAGGTTTTTGCGTCTAAGCTTTTCCCTCGCATTCTCTACAAGTTTCTCGCTCTCCAGAGCAAAGCCTACGAGAAACTGACCTTTCTTCCTCCTACCCAGCTCCTCAAGGATGTCCGGCGTCTTCACCAGTTCAAGGGTTAGAGTTTCTTTCTTCTTTATCTTCTGCTCTTTGACCTCCTTTGGTCTGTAATCAGCAACAGCTGAGTTCATAATAACCACGTCCGCACTTTCAAACTCCCTGAGAACAGCCTTGAGCATCTCCTCGGTTGTCTTCACCCTCTCTATCTCAACCTCCGGAGGTTCCTTGGCAGTGGTGAAGCCTGCTATCACCTTCACCTCGGCACCCAGCCACCTTGCAACTCTCGCCAGGGAGAAGCCCATCTCACCGCTGGAGTCGTTAGATATGAAGCGAACCGGATCTATGTACTCCCTTGTAGCACCGCAGGTTATAAGAACCCTCTTTCCCTTCAGAGGTTTGTCATTCAGAGCGTAGCACACCCAGTCCAAGAGCCTATCCTCGCTTGCCAGCTTCCCCTCTCCCTCCTCCTCACAGGCTAATACACCCCACTCAGGCTCTATAACTATGACTCCACGTTCTTTTAACTTCCTTAGGTTCTCCTGAACCGCAGGGTTCTTGTACATCACCGTGTTGGCAGCGGGAGCTATCAGGAGCTTGCCGTTGTATGCGAGGGCGGTTGTGGTGAGGAGGTTGTCACCTATACCCAGAGCGAGCTTTGAGAGGGTGTTCACCGTGCAGGGTGCTATCAGAAACACCTCTGCCCAGCGGGCGAGGTTTATGTGGGCAAGGGGTTCCTCCGACCAGTCTATAAAAACCTTGTTCCCCGAGAGGGTCTCAAAGGAGAGCTCTCCTACGAACCTCCTTGCAAAGGGGGTCATGACAACCTTAACCTCCGCTCCTTCCTTTTTAAGCTCCCTGACGAGCTGGACTGACCTGTAAACAGCTATACCACCGGTTACGCCCAGGAGAACTCTCCTTCTTTCAAGTACCTTCAGCCTTCTACCTGGTTACCCAAACTGTGCAAAACTGCACAGCTCAGGTGCCGGGCTATTTATATCGCGCCTCTTCAGGCTGGGGATAAACCCGGCAGGCGCTATTTCCCCAGCCATAGGCCCTACCCCAGGTAGTAGGACCTCGCGCCCTTTCAGGATTCTCCCCACGTCCCCCGAAACAAGTAATCGCTTCAGGGGAGAGAGGCTCCTGGGAACTTTCCGCCCCTCAGGGGAGAGCGCAGTCAGCGCCGCTACCCTCAGCACTCGCCAGAGATTGTACGGAGACCTTCTCAGGTTCCCCGCAGAGGAGAGGTTCCTTCCCTTGGTTGACCCCGCCTCCGTCCCTGACTCACACTGAGGGCTTTCATCAGCTACCTGAAGAAATACCTTGTAGTTCTTGGGCACTCCTTCAGATAGCTAAGCTGTGGAGCGTACTTGAGC
>WGFS01000016.1 GCA_015492115.1 Aquificaceae bacterium | reverse complement strand
TCTTCCACAAAGTCGTGCCCGTCAAACCTGCTTCCCCTGATGGCGAAGAAGATGAACCCTTCTTGAACCTCTCTTGAGCTTGAGGTTATCCCCCTTGCTTTCTTCAGCAGTTCCCTCAGTTTCTCTGGCATACAGAGAAATATTAATCCTGCTCCAGCCTGTAAACAATGGGTAGCACGACTCTAACGTCCCTCTGAGGTCTGGGAAACTCCCCGGAAGCAAGCCTTACAACTCTCAGAGCGTTTCTGTCAAGGAGTTCGTAGCCAGAACTCTTCTCTACCCTCTCATTCTCAATAGACCCTTCGGGTGTGAGAACGAAGCTGATCACCACCGTGCCCTCCCACCCCATCCTCCTCGCGATAGAAGGGTAGCTCATATACCTCTGAACGACCTCCCTTATGACCTGCAGGTTCTCCTCCAGATAGTTTGTCTCTGTTTCCTCTTCCTCCTCTCCTTCGTCCATACCGAAGGGTGGCACCTCCTCTACCGTCTCCTCTGGAACGGATTCTTCAGACTCTCTGGCTACCGTCCTTTCCTCATGTTTCTCCTGCCTGGACTCTGGGGGTCTTTCCTCAACCACGTGCTCTGGTTCCGGTTTGGGGGTTTCCTCTGTCTTCGGTTTTTCGGTTTTCTTAACCACCCTCTTTTTAACTCTCTTTACCACCCTTTTGGGCTTCTTCTTTATAATCTTCCTCCTCTTCTTGGCTTTCTTCTTTACTCTCTTCACCCTGTGTGTTTTTCTCTCCTTCTTAAAGCTCACACTCTTCAGGCTCACCCTGACGAGGGTTTCATTTCCCGGAGAGTAGGGGGGAACGAAGGAGAAGAAGGCGTAGAGCAGAAGAGAATGGAGCAGGAGTGAGATGAGCAGGGCGAGTTTAAGTCTCATCCTTCCTTACCACGAGGCTCAGGTTCCTGAAGCCGAGTTCATTAAGAAGGTCAATCACCCTGACGAAGCTCTGAAACTTAACATTCCTGTCAACCCTTAGGTTCACGCTCGTATCTCTACCCCAGCTTTTGAGCTCTTCCCTCAGCTGGACTGGGTGCACTTCCCTTCCCTCAAGGAACAGCCTTCCGTCCTCCTTCAGGGTTATGTTGATAGCCCGATAGGTCTTTCTCTCCTCTCCGCTCTTGGCTGTGGGGAGGTTAACAGGTATCTCTCCCTGAACCATGAAGGTCGCGGTAGTGAGAACTATGGTCAGGAGGACGAGCATGATGTCAACGAGGGGTATGACGTTTATGTAACTGAACTCCCTATCCTCCATTCTCAGCCTCCCACAGGGCTATGAGAACCTTTACCTTCCTGAGCAGGAGGTTGTAGAGGACTACGGAGGGTATGGCAACGAGCAGTCCCACAGCGGTAGCCTTGAGCGCCAGAGCAAGCCCGACCATGATCTCCTTCGTGTTCACAAAACCATGAGACCCTATGGTGTAGAAGGTGAGCATTATTCCGAGGACGGTTCCCAGCAGTCCCACGTAGGGCGCATTTGCCCCCACGGTGGCTATCAGGTGAAGCCCTTTAGTCAGCTCAATCTCAAGCTCCTGTCTGCTTCTGAACTCTTCGGGTTTCACCTTCCTGAGGAATAACCACCTCTCAAGGGCGACCCCTACAGATACAACACTCATGAGGAGCAGTATCCCTATAACACCGTAATCAACTATCTCCTTTACGCCTTCCATCCTACTGTTAATTTTATGATAAAATTCACGTTAATTTAATGTTAAAATTAACGAAAGTTAACATGAGAGGTTCAGGGAAAGTAGAGCTTCATACCGGCACCCTTCCACCCCTCCCCTGGAGGGGAGGGGTCCTCTTCAGATGCTATCTGCTCCCTCTACTCCTTCTCTTTCTGATCGCTTACATGGGCTCATGCTCAGGGGACAGTTCCTACAACGGAATTCTCCAGGACGACCCACCCTCGGATTTCTGTCTGAAAGGATGGGAAAGGGGCTCAGAGAACAGGACCTGCCTCTCTGACTTCAGAGGGAAGGTGGTTCTTCTCTTCTTCGGGTACACACGCTGTCCGGATGTGTGTCCAAGGACTCTTGAAACCCTTTCAAGAGCTCTAAATCTGATATCCCAAGAACACAGAAATAAAATAAGAGTCCTCTTTGTGAGCCTTGACCCTGAGAGGGATACACCGGAGTACGTCCAGAGATACGCGAGCTTTTTTGGAAGGGAGTTCCTGGGGCTTACGGGGAACAGTCAGGAGATAAGGGAGGTATCTAAAAACTACAAGGTCTTTTACAGGAGGGTAAGGACTGGCTCCGGTGGGGGCTATCTGGTTGACCACACAGCGAGCCTCTACCTGATATCCCCAGGTCAGGACTTCATGCTGGTTTACCCGGTTGTGAGACAAAGACCGGCGCTGATCTCTGCGGACATAGAAAGATTCTTCCAAGGAGGTGATAGATATGAGTAAGGTGCTCGCCCTTTTCCTCGCTCCACTCTCCATTTC